>CAZVIG010000059.1:0-8573 GCA_964627395.1 uncultured Sedimenticola sp. | reverse complement strand
GAGGACGTCGTCCACCAGGGCCACCCGTGCCGGCGGCGGTCGATCCCCCTGCCAGACGAAGGCCCCGCGCATGCGGCGCAGGCGTTCGCGTCGCCGGGCCTCGCGCTGCGGCGTGCCGGGCTTCACCCGCCGCAGGCCGCCCTGCGACCAGGGCAGGCCGGCCCTGCGCGCCGCCGCGCGGCACAGCTCCGCCGCCTGGTTGAAGCCCCGCTCGCGCAGCCGCTGCGGGTGCAGGGGCAGCGGCAGCAGCCGCTCTGCGCGGGTCCCCCGGCGGCGCGCATGCTCGCCCAGCCAGGTGCCCAGCAGGCGCGCCTCGGCCAGCCGGTCGTGGAACTTGAGTCCGGCCACCAGGTGGTCCAGCGGAGGGCGGTAGCGAAAGGGGATCAGTGCCCGGTCGAAGGCGGGCGGGTCGGCCAGGCATTCGCCGCAGGGGCCGTCGTGGCCGGCGGGCAGCGGCAGGGCGCAGCGCGGGCAGCCGCCCTCCAGCCAGGGCAGCTCGGCGCGGCAGCCGGCGCACAGGCCGTCCGTCCCGGCGGGGGCGCGGCACAGCCGGCAGCCGGCGATCCGGTCAAGAATTGTCCATCCGTCCACCTTCGGCATCCCTTCCGGTTGACAAGTCGGGTCGCTCTCCTATGATGGCCGATCCGATCGGCCTCATCACGACGACCATGGACCATCACGATTCCGGCGCGGATCAGCCGCGCATCATCCCCGCGGCGGCGGTGCGCCGCGCCGCCATGCACATGGACATCGGCAACATCGTCAGCATGCTGCTGCCGCCCCTGCCGCTGCTCTGGTTCGGCGCCTCCATGCTGGTGTACGCCCTGCACCGGCACCATCCGGACCCGCGCGTGGGCGAGTATACCCGCTGGGCCGGCTACCGTTTCTATGCGGTGATGGGGCTGATCATCCCGGTGGGCACCTTCTTCCCGGGCGATGCCAAGGTCGCCTGGCTGGTGGCCTGGATCCTGGGCATCCTGGTGATCGTGCCCTGGTCGGTATGGTCGCTGATGCGCGCGCGCCGCGAGGAATGGCACGACATCGTGCTGCCGCCCGCCGACGATCCCGCCGACGCCGCCGAGGAGGTGCCCGAGCATGTCTGAGCCCGCCATCCGCCACGACTGGTCGCTGGACGAGATCGAGGCGCTGTTCGCGCTGCCCTTCAACGACCTGCTGTTCCGCGCCCAGCAGGTGCACCGCGCCCACTTCGATCCCAACGAGGTGCAGGTGAGCACCCTGCTGTCGATCAAGACCGGCGCCTGTCCCGAGGACTGCGGCTACTGCTCGCAGAGCGCGCGCCACGACACCGGGCTGCAGCGCGAGCGCCTGCTGCCGCTGGAGGAGGTGGTCGCCGCGGCCCGTGCGGCACGCGAGAAGGGTGCCACCCGCTTCTGCATGGGGGCGGCCTGGCGCAACCCCACCGACCGCAACCTGGAGCGGGTGATCGAGATGATCCGCGCGGTGCGCGAGCTGGGCATGGAGACCTGCGTCACCCTGGGCATGCTCAGCGCCGATCAGGCGCGGCGTCTGCGCGAGGCGGGGCTGGACTATTACAACCACAACCTGGACACCTCGCCCGAGTTCTACGGCAACGTCATCACCACCCGTACCTTTCAGGACCGTATCGAGACGCTCAAGCACGTGCGCGAGGCGGGCATCAACGTCTGCGCCGGCGGCATCCTGGGGATGGGCGAGGCGCCGCGCGACCGCGCGCGTATGCTGCAGGAGCTGGCCAACCTGCCGCAGCACCCCCAGTCGGTGCCGATCAACATGCTGGTGCAGGTGGAGGGCACGCCGCTGTTCGGGGTGGACGGGATAGATCCGCTGGAGTTCGTGCGCAACATCGCGGTGGCGCGCATCCTGATGCCGCGCTCCCAGGTGCGTCTGTCCGCCGGGCGCAGCGAGATGAGCGACGAGCTGCAGGCGCTGTGCTTCCTGGCCGGCGCCAATTCCATCTTCTATGGCGAGCGTCTGCTCACCACCGACAACCCGGACGCGGATCACGACCACCGCCTGTTCGAGCGCCTGGGCATCCGCATGCAGGCGGCCCCGGAAGACGCCCAGAAGGTCTGTTGCGGGTCCTGAGACGGTGATGCAGGGGCGGCCGATGGCCTGCGCGGGGGGCGCGCGGGTGAGCGGAGGCGAGCCGCGATGAGCCTGCTCGACGCCCTGCCGGCGGCGCTGGCCGAGCGCGAGCGCCAGGGCCTGTACCGCCGCCGCCGGGTGGTGGAGGGCCGCCGCGGTCCGCTGCTGCAGGTGGAGGGGCGCGAGCTGCTGGCCTTCTGCAGCAACGACTATCTGGGGCTGGCGGACGACCCGCGTCTCGCCGAGGCGCTCGCCGAGGGCGCGCGCCGCCACGGCACCGGCAGCGGCGCGGCACACCTGATCAGCGGCCACGGGCGCGCCCATCACGCCCTGGAGGAGGAGCTGGCCGATTTCCTGGGCGCCGAGCGGGCGCTGCTCTTCTCCACCGGCTATATGGCCAACCTGGGGGTGATCTCGGCCCTGCTGGGGCGCGGCGACAGCATCGTCCAGGATCGCCTGGACCACGCCTCCCTGATCGACGGGGCGCGCCTCTCCGGTGCGCGTCTGCTGCGCTTCCGCCACAACGACCCGGCCTCCCTGCGCCAGCGCCTGGAGCAGGCCCGGGGGCGGGTGCTGGTGGCGGTGGACGGGGTGTTCAGCATGGATGGCGACCGCGCGCCCCTGGCGGCCATCGCCGCCGCGGCCTCGGCGTTCGACGCCCTGCCGATGGTGGACGATGCGCACGGCTTCGGCGTGCTCGGCAGCGAGGGGCGCGGCAGCCTGGACGCGGCGGGCCTGGACTTCGCTCAGGTGCCGGTCTACATGGCGACCCTGGGCAAGGCGCTGGGGGTGGCCGGGGCCTTCGTGGCCGGTTCCGAGCCGTTGATCGAGACTCTGATCCAGGAGGCCCGGCCCTATGTCTATACCACCGCCATGCCCCCGGCCCTGGCGGAGGCCACCCGTACTGCATTGCGCATCGCGCGCGCCGAGGCATGGCGCCGTGAGCGCCTGCGCGAGCTGGTGGCGCGCTTCCGGCACGAGGCGGCGGGGCTGGGGTTGCGCCTGTGGTCCTCGGATACGCCCATCCAGCCCATCCTGCTGGGAGAGGCGGAGACCGCCCTGGCCTGGAGCCGCGCCCTGGAGGCGCGCGGCATCCTGGTGAGCGCGATCCGCCCGCCCACGGTGCCGCGCGGCAGCGCCCGTCTGCGGGTGACCTTCTCCGCGGCCCACGGGGAGGCGGATCTCGACCGCCTGCTGGAGGCGCTGGCCGGGGTGCAGCGGGAGCTGGGTCCATGAAGTTGTGGCAGGCCAGCGAGGGCAGCGGTCCGCCGCTGCTGCTGCTGCACGGCTGGGGACTGCACAGCGGCATCTGGGAACCGCTGCTGCCCGCGCTGCGCGAACGCTTCACCGTCGTTCGCATCGACCTGCCGGGGCACGGCCTGAGCGAGGCCCCGCCGCTCACCGTCGGCGCCGCGGCGCTCGGCGACTGGACCCGGGCCCTGCTCGCGGTGGCGCCGCCGCGCGCCCTCTGGCTGGGCTGGTCCCTGGGCGGGCTGATCGCCCAGCAGGCGGCGCTGCAGGCCCCGCA
The DNA here is from genome assembly GCA_964627395.1 of uncultured Sedimenticola sp. Lineage (GTDB taxonomy): Bacteria > Pseudomonadota > Gammaproteobacteria > Chromatiales > Chromatiaceae > MONJU. Next base: position 4,960 of record CAZVIG010000059.1, on the reverse strand, counting down.
GCGGGTGAGCGCCCTGCGCCTGGTGGCCAGCACGCCCTGTTTCGTGCAGCGGCCCGACTGGCCGCACGCCATGCCGCGCGCCACCTTCCGCCAGTTCGCCGCCGCCCTGCGCGAGGATCCGCAGGCCACTTTGAAGCGTTTCCTGGCGCTGCAGGTGCGCGGCGCCGAGGACCCGCGGGCCACCCTGCGTCTGCTGCAGCAGGCCCTGGCGCAGCGCCCCGCTGCGTCACCCACCGGCCTGGCGAGCGGCCTGGAGATCCTGCTGCATGCCGATCTGCGCGCCGCGCTCGCCGATCTCGCGGTGCCGGCGGCGGCGCTGCTGGGGGCGCGCGACACCCTGGTGCCGGCGGGTCTGGCCGATGCGCTGCCGACACTTGGGCCGGACATTCGGGTACGGCTGCTGGAGGGTGCCGGGCATGCTCCCTTCCTGTCCCACCCCGAGGCCTTTCTGGAGTGGCTGGGCGATGGCTGAGGGCGGCATCGACAAGCGCCAGGCGCGGCGTACCTTTTCGCGTGCCGCCGCGGGCTACGACGCGGCCGCGGTGCTGCAGCACGAGATCGCCGACCGCATGATCGAGCGTCTCGACTATGTGCGCCTGCAGCCGCGCAGCATCCTTGATGTCGGCTGCGGCACCGGGCGCGCCGCCGAGGCCCTGCTGCGCCGCTATCCCGGCGCCGAGGTGGTGGCCCTGGACTTCGCCCTGCCGATGCTGGCGCAGGTGCGGTGCCGCGGCCGCTGGCGGCGGCGTCCGCGCTGTGTGTGCGGCGACATGGACCGGCTGCCGCTGGCGCCCGCGCGCTTCGACCTGGTGTTCTCCAACGCGGCCATCCAGTGGAGCGCCGATCCTGCAGCGGCGCTCGCCGAAATGCACCGGGTGCTGCGGCCGGGCGGGCTGCTGATGTTCTCCAGCTTCGGCCCGGATACCCTGCAGGAGCTGCGCGCCGCCTGGGCGGTGGTGGACGGCCGGCCTCATGTGCACCGCTTCATCGACATGCACGACTATGGCGACATGCTGGTGGCCGCCGGTTTCGCCGATCCGGTGATGGACGTGGAACGCCTCACGCTCACCTACCGGGAGGTGCGCGACCTGCTGCGCGATCTCAAGGCGATCGGCGCCAACAACGCCGCCGAGGGACGCGCCCGGGGACTCACCGGCAAGGCGCGGCTGGCCGCCTTCGCCGCCGCCTATGAGCGTTTTCGCAACGCGGAGGGGCGCCTGCCCGCCAGCTACGAGGTGATCTACGGCCACGCCTGGGGCGCCGAGCAGCGGCGCGCCGAGGACGGCGCGGTGCTGGTCTCGCCGGAGCGGCTGCGGCGCCGATGAGGGGCCTGTTCGTCACCGGCACCGATACCGACTGCGGCAAGACGGTGGTCGCCTGCGCCCTGGCGCGCGGCCTGCGCGCGCGCGGCTATCGGGTGGCGCCCTTCAAGCCGGTGGCCGCGGGGGCCAGGCGGACCGCAGCGGGCCTGCGCAACGCCGATGCCGAGGCGCTGATCGCCGCCTGCGGCGGGGGCTGGGCGTATGAGCGGGTCAATCCCCTGTGTTTCGAACCACCCGTATCGCCCCATCTGGCGGCGACCGAGGCAGGGGTGTCCGTCTCCCTGCCGCCGCTGTTGGCGGCCGCACGGGATCTCGCCGGCGAGGCGGACCTGCTGCTCGCCGAAGGCGCCGGCGGTTGGCTGGTGCCCCTGGGCCCGGAGTTGGACATCGCCGATCTGGCGGCGGCGCTGGGTATGCCGGTGGTGCTGGTGGTGGGGCTGCGCCTGGGCTGCATCAACCACGCCCGCCTCAGCGCCCGCGCCCTGCAGGCGAGCGGTCTGCCGCTGGCGGGCTGGATCGGCTCGGTGCTGGATCCACAGATGGCGCGGCTGGAGGAGAACATGGTCACCCTCGAGGCGCGGCTGCCGCTGCCGGCGCTGGGGGTATTGCCCCACGGGGCGGACGCCGCCGCGGCGGATGCGGCGCTGGATTGGGAACGGTTGCTGGCGGGGCTCGAGGTTTCCGGCGGCGCCGTATAACCTTTCGAATCGTCCGTGTTTACTTTTCCTTTATTTTGTCTACCGGCAAACAATAAGAATATTTTAATATTTGCACCCCTTTACGTCATAAAAACAATTTAGGACGTTTCATTAACAAATTTACTTGCCGCCCCCGTTCCACCCCTTTAGGCTGCTTGTCCAGAATCCGGGTCGGATTCGCGACAGGTCCTCTCTTCAGGCTGTATTGAAGGCCGCACCGGCCTGGCCAGTGACCCTGCTGCAGGGTCGCGCCCTCCCTCCGTTCATCACCATGCGAGCGGGGCGGCGGGTCGATAACGACAACGATTACATGGTCAGTACGGAGTGCATCGAAGGCAATGGCGATTGCCGCATCGTCATCCAACCGAACCGTTCCCTTTCGTGGCGCCAGTCGCAGTGGTTCATCCTGGCCGTCTCCCTGCTCCTGGGGGTCGTTTCCCTGGGGTTCGGGCTGCTGGGCTACTGGCTGGTGTTTCCCTTCGCCGGGGCCGAGGTGGGCCTGCTCGCCTGGTGCACCTGGCGGGTGGTGGCGCAGGGCTACCGCTGCGAGGTGGTCTCCATCGGGCCCGACGAGGTGGCCATCGAGAAGGGGCGGCAACGGCGGGGGCCGGACACGCGGGTGAGTTTTCCCCGCGCCTGGTTCCGGGTGGAGATGCGCAAACCCAGGGGCTGGTACCCCCGGCGATTGCTGGTGGGGGCCTCGGGGCGCTGGGTCGAGCTGGGGCACTTCCTGGCCGAGGAGGAGAAGCAGGCGCTGGCCGATGAGCTGAACCGCCTGCTGGCGCGGGCCTGAGGCCGGCGTCCGACAGAACAACCATCAAGACGAGAGTGGGAGAGTAGAGCAGTGAAACCAACGACGATATGGAGGGGGCTCTGTGCCGCGCCGGCCCTGCTGGCCGCGCCGGCGATGGCGGAGTGGAACCTGCTGAACCTGCGCAAGGGGGTGACCGACACCAGCCATGCGGTGTTCGATCTGCACATGATCATCCTCTGGGTGTGCGTGGCGATCGGCATCGTGGTGTTCGGGGCCATGATCATCGCCATGCTCAAGCACCGCAAGTCCAAGGGGGCGGTGGCGGCGCAGTTCCACGAAAGCACCACCATGGAGATCGTCTGGACCATCATCCCCATCCTGATCCTGGTGAGCATGGCGATTCCCGCCACCAAGACCCTGCTGGCGATGGAGGACGTGGGCGATGCCGACATGACCATCAAGGTCACCGGGGTGCAATGGAAGTGGAAGTACGACTACATCGACGGCGAGGCGGCCGGGATCTCCTTCGTCAGCTCCCTGCATCCGGAGCACAACAAGGCGCGCCTGCTGGGCGCCGGCATGGATACGGAAACGCTGCGCGAGAAGTTCGGCGATACCTATCTGCGCGAGGTGGACAAGCCGCTGGTGGTGCCCACCGGCAAGAAGATCCGCTTCCTGCTCACCGCTGCGGACGTGATCCACTCCTGGTGGGTGCCCGACCTGGGGTGGAAGAAGGATGCCATTCCCGGCTTCGTCAACGAGAGCTGGACCCTGATCGAGAAGCCCGGCGTGTACCGTGGCAAGTGTGCCGAGCTGTGCGGCAAGGACCATGGCTTCATGCCCATCGTGGTGGTGGCCAAGGAACCGGCCGATTACGCCGCCTGGGTGGCGCAGCAGAAGGGCGCGGCCGCCGAGACCGCGGCCGCCGCCGGCAAGACCTGGAGCAAGGACGATCTGATCGCACGCGGACAGGAGGTGTACGCCGCCAACTGCGCCGCCTGTCACCAGCCCAACGGCAAGGGGCTGCCCCCCGCCTTCCCGGCGCTGGCCGGCAGCGCCATCGCCACTGGCGATCCCGCGAAGCACATCGAGACGGTGCTGAACGGGCGCCCCGGCACCGCCATGGCCGCCTATCGCGACCTGCTCAGCGACGTGGATCTGGCGGCGGTGATCACCTACGAACGCAACAGCTGGGGCAACAGCGGCGGCGTGGTCCAGCCCGCCGACGTCAAGGCCGCACGATAAGCATCAGGAGAGGGAGCAAGAGATGAGTACCGCAACCGCAACCCATGACGACCACCATGACCACGGCCCGGCCAAGGGCCTGATGCGCTGGGTCACCACTACCAACCACAAGGACATCGGCACCCTGTACCTGCTGTTCGCGCTGCTGATGTTCTTCATCGGCGGCGCCATGGCGATGGTGATCCGCGCCGAGCTGTTCCAGCCGGGCATGCAGCTGGTGGATCCGCAGTTCTTCAACTCCATGACCACGGTGCACGCCCTGGTGATGATCTTCGGCGCGGTGATGCCGGCCTTCACCGGGCTGGCCAACTGGCTGATCCCGATGATGATCGGCGCGCCCGACATGGCCCTGCCGCGGATGAACAACTTCTCGTTCTGGATCCTGCCGTTCGCCTTCACCCTGCTGCTGTCCACCTTCTTCATGAACGGCGGCGCACCGGCCGGCGGCTGGACCATTTACCCGCCGCTGTCGTTGCAGATGGGCGACGGCTTCCCCTTCATGATCTTCGCCATCCACCTGATGGGGATCAGCTCCATCATGGGTTCGATCAACGTGGTGGTGACCATCCTCAACATGCGCGCACCGGGCATGACCCTGATGAAGATGCCGCTGTTCGTGTGGACCTGGCTGATCACCGCCTATCTGCTGATCGCCACCATGCCGGTGCTGGCCGGGGCGGTGACCATGCTGCTCACCGACAAGTTCGCCGGCACCAGCTTCTTCAACGCCGCCGGCGGCGGCGATCCGGTGATGTACCAGCACATCTTCTGGTTCTTCGGTCACCCCGAGGTGTACATCCTGATCCTGCCGGCCTTCGGCATCATCTCGGCCATCGTGCCCACCTTCGCGCGCAAGCCGCTGTTCGGCTACAGCTCCATGGTGTACGCCACCGCCTCGATCGCCTTCCTGTCGTTCATCGTGTGGGCGCACCACATGTTCA
>CAZVIG010000058.1:0-9560 GCA_964627395.1 uncultured Sedimenticola sp. | reverse complement strand
TACCGCCCTCATCCCCTCGACGACGACAAGCGGATCCGCTGCGACGTGGACCACCGGGGCAAATACTGATGTGCATCGGCATCCCCATGCGGGTACTCGAATCCGCTCCGGGCGAGGCCCTGTGCGAAGGTCTGGGCCAGCGGCGACGCGTGGACATCCTGCTGGTGGGCGAAGTGCCGCCCGGCACCTGGCTACTGACCTTTCTCGGCCAGGCTCGCGAGATCATCGACGAGGCGGAGGCCCGGCGCATCGGGAACGCCCTGCAGGCCCTGGACTTGGTGATGCAGGGATCCGCCGCGGATGTAACCGCCATCGACGCCCTGTTCGCCGACCTGGTGGACCGGGAACCGCCCAAGCCGCCTTCCCTGCTGGCGCTGGAGGCGACCGACAACGAAAACACCACCGAAGGAGACTGACCCATGTCCTCACCGCTGATCCAACAGATGATGGAACGGCACGGCTACCCTCTGCTCGATGCGACCGGAGTGGACGAGTTCGCGGCCGCGCACGAGGAGGTCGTTCTGTTCTTCACCGAGGACCCGGACCGCTTCCCGGAAAGCAACGACGTGGCCATGATCCTGCCCGAGCTGGTCAAGGAATACGGCCATCGCTTTGCCGCCGCGGTAGTCGACCGTCAGGCCCAGCGTCCTTTGCAGGCCCGTTTCGGCTTCACCGAATGGCCGACCCTGGTTTTCCTGCGCGACGGACGCTACCTGGGTCATGTGAGTCGGGTGCAGAACTGGGTGGACTACATCGTGCAGATCAACGCCATCCTCCAGTCCGAACCGATGGAAAAGGCGCCCGGGTTCGGCATCCCCGTGATCGGCGCCTGAGGAAGACATCATGAAAGACATCCCCATCCCCGTGGTCGTGGGTCCCGGCTCGCAACCCGAATCCCCGGACGGGCTCGACATGAGCTTCATGGAAATGCCCTCGGGCATGCATACCTACAGCGCGCCACGGGTGCCCGAGCCGGAGGAGGTCGCCCACCTGCAACAAGGACTGGCACTGGCCCAGCGCTTGCTGGACACCCTCCGCGAGTACCGTGCCGGAGCACCCGCACGCCTGCTCGATGTCACCGACCTGGACGAAAACAACCGCGACTTCATCGACCAGCTGCTCGGCGAGGGCGAAGTCAGCGTACAGTGCCTGCCGCCGCTGAACGCACGCATCCAGGAATCGGTGCTGGCCGGGGTCTGGCGGGTGCGCCACCTGGATACCGAAGGCAACCTGATCCGCGACACCATCGAGGTAGGCGATGTCCCCAGCCTGGTGAGCGAAGCCGCCTTCGTGCAGGCGCAGGACAATGTTCCGCTGGACGAGCTGGAGATCCCCGAGAACCTGTACAACGCCGCGCCCCTGCTTGCGGAACTCCACGAAAAACTGCCCGCCTACCAACCTGGTGGCGAGCCGCATGTGATCAACCTGTCCCTGCTGCCGCACACCGAAGAAGACCTGGCCTTTCTCGCCGAGACGCTCGGCATCGGCCCGGTGGTCGTCCTCTCGCGCGGCTACGGCAACTGTCGCATCAGCGCCACCGGCACCCGCAACCTCTGGTGGGTGCAATACTTCAACTCGCAAGAGACGCTGATCCTCAACACCCTGGAGGTCAGCCAGGTGCCCGAAGTGGCGCGCGCCGCGCCCGAGGACCTGGCCGACAGCACCCAACGTCTGGAGGAGATCCTCTCCATCTACCGCGAGGAACACTGAGATGGACGACGCCCTGCTGCCCGGCTCCTATGGTGGAGATCCTTCCAAACTGCGCGACGACAGCAAGCTCGAATGCAAGATCTGCTGGTACGTCTACGACCCGGCCAAGGGCGACGACTACTGGCAGATACCCCCCGGCACGCCCTTCGCGAAACTGCCCGACCACTGGACCTGCCCGCAGTGCGACGGACGCAAGATCGACTTCATGGTGGTGGACGAATGAGCGAGGCCCTCGCCGCACGCGCGCGCCAGGTGGAGGCCACCTGGCGCCGGATCCATAAAGAACGCATGCGCGATCTACCCCTGCTCAACCCACGCGTCGGCATCCACGCAGTGGGCCTGCGTCCCTGGGAAGATGGCCTGCTGGGGGTACTGGTCACGCCCTGGTGCATGAACCTGCTCTCGCTGCCCGACGCGGAGAACGACTGGTCGGACAAGCCGGTGCTGAGTCAGGAAACGCTGAGCTTCCCCTCCGGACGCTATACCTTCATCGTGGGCGAGGAGGCCGGATTCGGCAAATACCGAATCTGTTCCCTGTTCTCGCCGATGTTCGAGTTCGCCGACGACCGCGCCGCCCTGGATACCGCCGAAGCCGTGATGCGCGAGCTGTTGCGCGAGGAAAACCATGAGGCCCCGGAAATCGACGCTCAGGATATCGCCGCTCGCTGGTACGGCGAGGAAACACCCGCCACCGAACCATCGTCCGTCCCGCCTTCCGAGACGCTGGAAGATCGATTGCAGCGCCCGGTCAGCCGCCGCGCTCTGTTGCGCGGCATGATGACGCCGCCCTCGGAGGATCCCTCGACATGAAGAACATCGAGGGACGGATACGCATCGAACTGGGACCGGGCACGGAGGCGCATGTCCGGATATCCGCCCAGCGCCCTTTGGCCGCGGCGCAACTTTTCGCCGGCAAGTCTCCCGCCGAAACCGTGGCTACCCTGCCACTGCTCTACAACGTCTGCGGCATGGCCCAGGCGCAGGCTGCGGTGAGCGCCATCGAGCAGGCCCTGGACCTCACTGCGCCTCCCGACACCCACCGGGCGCGCCACCTGCTGGTGCTGTTCGAGACGGCGCGCGAGCATCTGGCGCGCGTCCTCCTCGACTGGCCGGCCCTGTTCGGGTTCGACCGCCCCCGTAGCGATCTCGGCTGGCTGGGCCGGTTGCTGCCCACCCTGCGCAACGCCCTGGGCGACGGGCGAACCGATCCTTTCCAACCCGGCGCCACCGCGCGCCCCGACCCCGCACCGCTAAAGACCGAGATCGCGCGATTGGAACGCATCCTGGAGTCGGACATCCTTGGCATCGCGCCACGCCGTTGGCTGGCGCTGGCCGGAACCGGGCCCCTCGCTACCTGGGCCCGCACGAACGACGCCATCGCCGCCCGCAGCGTGACCTTCCAGCTCGATCGTGGCTGGGCCGAGCAAGGCCAGGCCACCTGCCGACCGCTCCCCCAACCGCTGGACCGCGCCCGCCTGGCAGACGCCCTGGCGCAAGCCGAGACCACCGGCTTCGTGGCCCGCCCGGTCTGGGAACAGCAGCCCCGCGAGACCGGGCCGCTGGCGCGCCAGCTCGACCATCCGCTGGTGCAGGCGGTGCGCGATCGCTTCGGCGACGGTCTGCTGGCCCGCTGGGTGGCGCGGCTGGTGGAGCTTGCCGCGCTGCCGCAGCGCCTGCGAGCCGTTTTGAACGGAAACGAGCCGACACCCGACGCAACGGCCCCGTCGTCGGGCGAGGGGCTGGCCGCGGTGGAAGCGGCGCGCGGTCGCCTTCATCACCGCGTGGTGCTGGGTTCGGAGCGCATCCGGGACTACCAGATACTGGCGCCCACGGAATGGAACTTCCATCCCGAGGGCGTGGCGGCGCGGGCACTGGCCGCCATCCGCGTCCAGGACGGTGAGCAGCGGATGTCCCTGGCCCGTCTGCTGGTGAACGCCATCGACCCATGCGTGGCCTGCACCCTGGAACTGCGGCATGCATGAAATGGCACTGTGCGAGAGTATCCTCCAGACCCTCGAGGCAGAATCCCACCGCCAGGGCTTCACGCGCATCAAGGCCGTCTGGCTGGAGATCGGGCGCCTCGCCACGGTGGAACCCGAAGCCCTGCGCTTCAGCTTCGAGGTGGTCACCCGCAACAGCCTGGCCGACGGCGCGCGCCTGGAGATCATCGAAATACCCGGCAGCGCCTGGTGCATGCATTGCGCGCAGACGGTGGACATCGCCCGGCGATTCGACGAATGCCCCCTCTGCGGCGGCTATCAACTGCAGGTCACCGGGGGCGACGAAATGCGAATAAAAGAACTGGAGGTGGAATGATGTGTACGGTATGCGGCTGCGGCGAAGGCGAAACGCGCATCGAAGGCGAACCCCACGAGCACGAACATGAGCATGCTCACGTACACGATCACGAGCATGAGCATACCCATCACCCGCACGACCACCACTACGGTAAGGGTCCTGCGCGGGCCCACGCACCCGGCATGGATCAGGCGCGCATGGTCGCCATCGAGCAGGACATTCTGCAGAAAAACGATCGCTACGCCGAGACCAATCGCGCCCGCTTCGCCGCCTCGGGCATCCTGGCACTGAACCTTGTCTCCAGCCCCGGTTCAGGCAAAACCACCTTGCTCACCCGCACCCTGCGCGATCTGGGAGATACCCTTCCCCTGGCGGTGATCGAGGGCGACCAGGAGACCAGCAACGATGCCGAGCGCATCCGCGCCACCGGCGTGCCGGCGATCCAGATCAATACCGGCAAGGGCTGCCACCTGGACGCTCATCAAGTGGGCCATGCGCTGGATCACCTCGACCTGCCCGAGGGCGCAGTGCTGTTCATCGAGAACGTCGGCAACCTGGTCTGCCCCGCCGCCTTCGATCTGGGCGAGGCGCACAAGGTGGCCATCCTCTCGGTCACCGAAGGCGAAGACAAGCCGGTCAAGTACCCCGATATGTTCGCCGCCGCCGACCTGTTGCTGATCAACAAGATCGACCTCCTGCCGTATCTCGAATTCGACGTGGAGCGCTGTATCGAGCATGCCCGGCGGGTGAACCCCGGCATCCGGGTGCTGCAGGTGTCCGCCACCAGCGGCGAGGGCCTGGAGGAATGGTACCGCTGGATCCGCCTGGGACGGGAATTGCGCCAGATCGGCCTGCCCGCCCGCGCACCGACCCAGGAGGCGCGCGCATGAGCGGCACCCCCAGCATCCTGGTGGTGGACGACGAGATACGCTCGTTGGAATCCATCCGGCGCATCCTCGGCAGCCGTTTCGACGTCCACACCGCCGACAACGTGGACGCGGCACGTGAAATCCTGGAACGGGAATGGATACAGGTTTTGTTGTGCGACCAGCGGATGCCCGACATGACCGGCATCCGCTTCTGCGAGATGGTGCGTGACCAGTACCCCGACATCGTGCGCATGATCATCTCCGGCTACACCGATTCGGAAGACATCATCGACGCAATAAACAAGGGCGGCATCTACCAGTACATCACCAAGCCCTGGCATCCCGACGAGCTGATCAGTAAGTTGAACAATGCAGTCGAGCTGTTCCGTCTGCAGCGCGAGAACGCCCAACTCGCAGTGGAACTCAAACTCAAGCCCGATTCCCTGGAGCAGGCCCTGATCGAGAAGCGCCGCGCTCTCAAGGCGCGCTACGACTGGGACGCCGGCATCGTGCGCAGCCCGGACAGTTGCCTGAACCGTGTCTGCGACCTGATCCGACAAGTCGCGCCCTATGACGTCAACGTGCTGATCACCGGCGAGTCAGGCACCGGCAAGGAACTGTGCGCGCGCGCCCTGCACTACAACAGCCTGCGCCAGGACAAACCCTTCGTGGCCGAGAACTGCGGCGCTCTGCCGGACGAACTGCTCGAGAGCGAGCTGTTCGGACACAAGCGCGGCGCCTTCAGCGGTGCGGTGGAGGACCGCCGCGGGCTGTTCGAGGTGGCCGACGGCGGCACCATCTTCCTGGACGAGATCGGCGACACCTCGCCGGCCTTCCAGGTCAAACTGCTGCGGGTGCTGCAGGAGGGCGAGGTACGTCCCCTGGGGAGCAACCGACGCATACCCGTGGACGTCCGCGTGATCGCAGCCACCCACCACGACCTGGAAGAAGAAGTACGTCGCGGCCAGTTCCGTCAGGACCTCTACTACCGCCTGGCGACCTTCAAGATCGACATGCCACCGCTGCGCCAACGCAAGAGCGACATCGCGCCGCTGGCCGTCGAGCTGCTCAATCAGGCCATGGACCAGCTCGGGAAGCGGGTGCGCGGCATCAGCGAGGAGGCGCTGGAATGCTTCCGCAACTACCACTGGCCCGGTAACGTCCGCGAACTCCAAAACGAGATCAAACGCATGCTGGTGCTGGCGCAGGACGACTACCTGGGCGCCGACCTGATCTCGCCCCACATCCTGCGCGGCGAAACCGAGGATGGGCCGCTCACTCTGCCCGATCTGGGTGCCATGCAGGGACCGCTCAAGGAACGCATCGAGGCCATGGAGGCCAGCATTCTGCGCGAGACCCTGATCCGCCACCGTTGGAACAAGACCCGCGCCGCCGAGGAGCTGGGCCTGTCCCGCGTCGGCCTGCGCAACAAGCTGGAACGCTACGGCCTGGAGCGCAACGACAACATAGAGCCCCTGGAGGGTGACGTGGCATGAGCCCGGAACGCCGACTCTCCGGCAGAGTGGCCCCGCTGCTCGACAGCCGGCTGCATCGGCCTTCCGGCGATGCAGGCATGGACGAGCAGGCCTGGATCGAGGTGATCCGGCAGATGGACGCCATCTATGCGGATCTGGTCCACTACCAAGTCGAGCTGGAGCGCAAGAACGCCGATCTGGAGAACACCCAACGCTTCATCGAGAGCGTGCTGACCTCCATCTCCGACGTGCTGATCGTGTGCGACATTCAGGGACGTATCCTCCAGGTCAACCCGGCCCTGGAACGCGCCATCGGGCAGACGCGGGAGTCACTGGAGGGCAAGCCCCTGCGCGACCTGTTTCACCCGGACTTCCACGAACGTATCGACGACTTTCCACGACACATCCGTTCCGACCAGCCGCTGATCGACTGCGAAGTATCGCTGCTGCACCGCGACGGCAGCCCCATCCCCCTGGCAGTCAACTGCAGCGCCCGTTACGACCACGAGAACCGACTCAGCGGCTTCGTCATCACCGGTCGTCCCCTGGGCGAACTGCAAAGGGCTTACCGCGAGCTGGCCGCCGCCCACGAATCCCTGAAGGCCGCTCAGCGGCAACTGGTGCAGTCCGAGAAAATGGCCTCTCTGGGCCGCCTGGTGGCGGGGGTGGCGCACGAGCTGAACAACCCCATCAGCTTTCTGTATGCCAACATGTTCGCCCTGGACGAATACACCGGGCGTCTGCGGCGCTACCTGGACGCGGTGCACGACGACCTGCCCCGCGAGGCACGCGAGGCGCTGCGTCGTGAACTGGGCATCGACGCCCTGCTCGACGACCTCGGCCCACTGGTAAGCGGGTCGCGCGAAGGGGCTGAGCGGGTCAGCACCATCGTCCAGAATCTCCGTCGTTTCTCCACCCCTCAGGACCAACAGGCAGAGCCATTCGATCTGGTCGCCACCATCCGGCGGGCCACCAGCTGGGTGCTCAAGGCCGCTCACAGCCGCCCCGAGATCCACTACGAACTTCCCGAATCCCTGTCGCTGGTCAACAACGAGGGTCATGTGCACCAGATCCTGGTCAATCTCTGCCAGAACGCCCTCGACGCCCTGGAAGAACGCCCACCGCAGGGCGTGCCACCGACCATCCGGGTGCGCCTGGAGGAAGACGCCGAAGCGGTGGGCGTGGTGATGGAGGACAACGGCCCCGGCATCCGCGAGGAGGACCTGGCACGGATCTTCGATCCCTTCTTCACCACCAAGCCGGTGGGCAGCGGCACCGGCCTGGGGCTGTATATCAGCTACGGCCTGGCCACCGAGCAGTGCCAAGGCGACCTGCTGGCGGAAAACCGCGCCGAGGGCGGTGCGCGCTTCACCCTACGGCTGCCCAGGGAGTACCGCAAATGAGCCGCTCCGGTCCCTTCCGCGTGCTCTGGCTGCAATCCGGCGGCTGCGGCGGCTGCAGCATGTCGCTGCTCAATGCCGAGCAGCCGGACCTGCTGACCGCGCTGGAGGTCCATGGCATCGAACTGCTCTGGCACCCTTCGCTCAGCGAGGCTGGCAACGAGGATTTCCTGGCCCTGATCGACGCAATCGAGCAGGGCCAGGAGCCGCTGGACGCACTGTGCCTGGAAGGCTCGGTGATGCGTGGTCCGGCGGGCAGCGGTCGCTTTCATCGCCTGGCCGGCAGCGGTCGACCCATGATGGAGGTGGTCGCCGCCCTCGCCCGACGCGCGCAGCATGTGCTGGCGATCGGGAGCTGCGCCGCCTTCGGCGGCATCACCGCTGCCGGTGACAATCCCGGCGAGGCCTGCGGCCTGCAATACGAAGGCGCCACACCGGGCGGGCTGCTGGGCAGCGACTGGCGGGACCCCGAGGGACTGCCGGTGATCAATGTCGCGGGCTGTCCCACCCACCCCGCCTGGGTGCTGGACACCCTCGCCCAGCTCGCGCGCGGCGAGCTGGGCACGGAGCGGCTGGACGCGCTGGCACGCCCGCGCGACTACACCGACCACCTGGTGCACCACGGCTGCCCGCGCAACGAATACTACGAGTACAAGGCGAGCGCAGAACGTCCCTCGGACCTGGGCTGCATGATGGAGAACCTCGGCTGCCTCGGCACCCAGGCGCGCGCCGATTGCAATATCCGCCCCTGGAACGGCAGCGGCTCCTGCCTGCGTGGAGGCCATGCCTGCATCAACTGCACGGCGCCCGGCTTCGAGGAGCCCGGCCACCCCTTTACCGAGACACCCAAGATCGCCGGCATTCCCGTGGGCCTGCCCACCGACATGCCCAAGGCCTGGTTCGTGGCCCTGGCCTCCCTGTCCAAGGCCGCGACTCCGCGGCGTCTGAAGGTCAATGCCGTGGCCGACCACATCCGCGTCACCCCAGGACAACGGGGGGAGGACGAGCCATGAGCACACGGCGCGTGCTGGGGCCCTTCAATCGGGTCGAGGGCGACCTCGAAGTCCATGTAGAGGCCGACGGGCACCAGGTGACGGCAGCCTGGGTGAACTCGCCGCTGTACCGTGGTTTCGAGCAGATTCTGCACGGCAAGACGCCGCAGGACGCGCTGGTCTACACCCCGCGCATCTGCGGCATCTGTTCAGTTTCCCAGTCGGTCGCCGCGGCGCGCGCCCTGGCCGACGTCGCCAATGTCTCGATGACCCCCAACGGCGAACTGGCCACCGCGCTGGTGCTGGCAGCAGAGAACCTCGCCGACCACCTGACCCATTTCTATCTGTTCTTCATGCCGGATTTCGCACGCCCCGCTTATGCGGGACGCTCCTGGCACCCGGAGATCGCCGAACGCTTCCGGGCCCAATCGGGCAGCGCCGCGCCCGAGGCCCTGCGCGCGCGCGCCGAGTTCCTGCATCTGACCGCGCTGCTGGCCGGCAAATGGCCCCACTCCCTGGCCTTGCAGCCCGGCGGCACCACCTGTCCGGTGGAGGCGGCGGGCAAGGCGCAGCTCCTCACCCTGCTGGGCAGCTTCCGGCACTTCTTGGAACGACACCTGTTCGACGACCGGCTGGAGGCCGTCGCCGAACTGGACAGCGAGGCGGCCCTGCGACGCTGGCATCTGGATCATCCGGAAAGCGACTTCGGCCGCTTTCTCGGCATCGCCGACGATCTCGGCCTGGACCGTCTGGGTCGCGCCCATGACCGCTTTCTGAGCTATGGCGCCTACCCGGTCGAGGGTCGCCCGCTGTTTC
>CAZVIG010000057.1:2426-9648 GCA_964627395.1 uncultured Sedimenticola sp. | reverse complement strand
CGATGTCTCTCATGATGCCCACGCTAAACTACCCACTCGATCAGGGGAAGAACCCTGTTGTTGAGCGACGATGCGCTCTTGCTTCGCCTTGAGCAATTCGCTGCGCGCCTCGGCAAGCGCCGCTGCCTGTGCTTCACGATTCGCGTCGCAGCGCGCTGCCACTTCGGAGAAGAGATCTTCGGGGTCTCCAGGTCCCGCTTTCATGGGGCGTCCTTCCAGCTGGGCAGCGATGCACCGCAATGCCATGCGAACGCGTACGATTTCCTGGTGCAGGATATCGAGGTCGGCCTCGGCTTCCAGAGCCTCCATACGCATCAATACCTGCCCTCGGCTAACCTGCTGACCCTCATGGACGAGGATCTCGCGTACGATACCCGCCTCTGCTGGTTGTATGATCTTGAGACGCCCATTGGGCACCAATTGGCCTGGTGCGACTGCCACCACATCCAACTTGCCCAAGACCGCCCAAACCATGACAAAAACCAGGAGCAAGATCGACACCCAAAGAAGTCGCCGCCCCAGGGGACTCGGCGGATTCCGCTGCAGGCGAATCAGCGCAGGTCGGTAATGATCCCATTCTTCCATGGAAGGATAATTCTCGGCCATGATATCGACGTCCTGTCATGTAGTTCAGATTAAAGAGAAGTCATAGCGAACTCGCGTAGAACCCTTCGGTCAACCCCTTGAACTGCACCAAGGGGCCGCTACCAAGACCAACCACCGAAGGCCCGTTAGCCACCATTACTGGCAAAGACACCTGGACCAACGTCCAGTCTTGTTGTACCGCAGCCCCCTGGGCGACGCCGCGGCTTCGTGCATTGGACTGCCGCCACTGATCGTCCATTGCTTCGACGGCACGGCGAAGACCTTGCCAGCGTGCGGCGATCTCTTGGTCTTCCGTCAATGGCTCAGCCAACCCTTGCGCAGAAGGCACAGCCGTCCACCGCCCCTCTGCCGGCATGTCGTCCTTGAGCGAGGGCGTCTGCAATGAAGACGGCTGTTCCGACGAATTCCCAGACTGAAAGCGGATCGTCCCGCGGAGAGGCCGCGGGCGACCCACTGCATCCATCGGCACACCCTGGGACATCGGCACGGGCATCGGGCTGGACACCTGTTCCGGCACCTCAGCAGCCTGATCGCTGTCTGCATTTCCTCCAGGCCGAGGTGCCGCAGGCGGAGGGTTCATCGGTATGGGAATCGATGGAACCGCGCCGCCCCCTGCAGTCGTTCCGGCAGGTGGACCGCCCGACGGCGGGTTGCCCGGGTTGGGATGCTGCATGGCACCGATTGTCAGACCGAACTGCAGCCTCCCCGTCTTACCCCGGTCGTCGCGGGCCACCAATGTCAGGTCCACGGTGCCGACCGCATTCTGGGGAGGCGTGCCGCGCAAGGTGCGCGTGTCGGCGTCGAAGCTCAGCCAATTGGGAAGACCGCCCTTATCAGATTGCTCGAGCGTATAAGAGATCGCCGCCCCCTCTGGGTCACTGAACAGATCCGGCAGAGTGATTTCCAACGAGGCACCTGCAATTGCAGCCGGCAGCTCGTCGAGAGCAGCGCTGGCCACTGGCGCCTGGTTCGCGGGTTCGCCCTTCAACAGGGCGTCCAGATCGGCGCGGTCCCAAAAATAGCCGTTGTCGAACTCTACCCGGTCCAGCTGATTGCGGCCCACATCGAACCAATGCTCGAAACGGATACTATCGTTACCGTTGCGGTGCTGTAGGGTCAAATGAGGGCCACCACCTCCGCCAAGCAACCGGATGTCGTCCGGCGTAATCCCTGGTTTGAAGCGCAGTGTATCGCGGTTTCCGTCCAACACGCGCTCTTGATCGGGTGTAAGACTGCCGGAGTCACGCGACACGCTTCCCCCTTCACCCCGCCCGAGAAATACATTGGCATGGAGGCGATCGAGCACACGATCATTGCCATCACCGACCCCGAACAACAGCGTATCGCTGCCAGCCGTAGTCCAGATCTCATCGTCTCCGCCTCCGCCGTCGAAGACATTACCCTCGTCCCACAGAGAGCCTGTGGCGCGCAGGACATCCCGACTGAGGTCTTTGACGATCTCGCCGCCCAGTAGAAGATCATCACCATCGCTGCCGACAAGATGGTCATGTCCCTTGCCGCCAATCAAAACGGCGTCATAACGGCTGAAATGGCCGATGGTGATGGGCTGCTCTACGGGCACCGCCACAAGCCTGTCGTCTCCGGCATAGCCAGCGAGAAATTGACCGCCCTGCAAATCATTGCTTTCGAGATGAGGATCCAAATTACCATCGAAACCCGCTTGCTGAAGCAGATCTTCCAATGCGACCGCTCTTCCATCACCAAAGACCACCGAATCGATGCCCAGACCCGCCCCCTGATCGCTGTGAGGCAGAATCAAAGTCACACCGTCATCGGTACCCCAAAAAAGACTGAGGGTGGCGTGCAGCGATGTCAGACGGTCCGTCCAACTGCCATCCACCACAAGATTGCCTGCCAGCATGGTCCCTAGCCGGTAGCTCAGTTCTCCGGCAGTGACACTTTCTGGCAGAACCAGGCGATCGCTACCGGATGAAGACCCACCGTCCTCGTATACGATATCCACACCATGCCGAGCCACGCGATAGGTGTCGCCTCCGCGCCCACCTTGCAGGAAATCGTTACCAGGGCCACCGATCAATTCGTCTTCGCCGTCGCTTCCAATCAGGTGATCGTCTCCTGTATTTCCATACAGCAGGCTCCCCGGCAACTGCGAGAGCGGCCAGGAGGCGCCGTGTTTCGGCAGAGCGATGGAAGCAGACGGGCGAGACCACCTGCCATCACCTCCTCCAGCATCCAGCCAGTCGTCGCCGGCACCACCATCCACCAGGTTGAAAACCCGATTTCGCGCGGCCGTGAACCGGTCATCACCATCGCCGAGCGTCAAATCCAGCAGGTTGAGGTGGGCCTCGAAATCATGGTAGGTGTGCGTCTCAATGGAATTGCGACTGGATATCGAACCACCACCGTCGGGATAAAGCATATAGCCACTTATCGGTGACTCCATTTCCCCCGTTAGGGGGTTGTAAGTCGGCTCGGCAGCCGGCACCGGTATGGCGTTGCCCGTAAAGGTCATACCAGAAGCTCCAAGGCCGGGGAGCGAATCCAGGTCGACAAAGCTGGCCGATAGGAAGTCGCCTTCCACCAAGTCTCCGCCGGGCGCATAAAGTGTAATCGTGGTCGGACGATCGACCATCGTTGTGTTTACCCAAGTGGTTTCGAGAGCGGGGAAGCTGCGCTCATAGTCTCCCGACGGCTGTGTCACGTTCAGTCGGTCGAACAGCACCGTATAACGCCGGTGTTGCGTCGCCATCTCATAGGGAGTGTTACCCGCAGAGAACTCACCGTGCCACTTTCCATCGTCGCCCAGACGGTAGCCGTACAGACGCAGAATGTTGATATAGCTGTTTTCGATCGTCTGAACGAAGTTGGAGCGAATATCCGCAAGGGTGCGTGCCGCACCCGCCCACCTCAGATCGGTCGGAACACTGCTCGGGGTAACGACCAGCTCGCGACCGGCAGCGTCGCGCAACGTCCACACGGGATCGCGGTCGAAAAATCCCTTCAGGGTCACGCCATCCCGCCCAGAGGCGAGGTCGATATACAGATCGTCGCCGATTCTCTGGTAACGCAGTTCGGACAGATCGACACCTGGCAGCAGTTCCAGCACACTAACCTGTCCAGCGGCCTCGTCGATACGATCCTGGCCGGTCCCGACACCGACCAGATAACGGTCACGGCCCTTACCCCCGGCAAGATAGTCGTCCCCACCGTAGCCGGCCAGCACATCGTCACCACCATGACCGAAAATCCGGTCGCTTCCCATACTGCCGACCAGGGTGTCATCCGCCGTTCCTCCGCTCAGATCACCCGCCATCTGCAACTGATACGAGAAAGGTGTCGCCATACGGGCCAGCAGCTCGCTGCGCGACAGCCTGCTGCCATCACTGAATTCATAGCTGCCGGGCCCATCGGTGATGCCGTTGAGAACGATCAGGGCATCGTTCTGATCGACGCGCAGGATCAGTACCTCTTCCCCACTGGTGCTACGTCCCGTATTGACGCTGAGCTCTTCAACGGAAAATTCTGGAAACAGGATGCGGTCCTCGTCCGTCGCATCCTCGACGATATCCACACCGCCGTTGGAATGAAAAACGAACCGGTCGCTGCCGCCACCGCCCGCCATCCAGTCGGTCACGCCATCCGCGCCACCATCCAGCCAGTCGTCCCCCTGCCCTCCTTCGAGTTGGTCTATTCCGGGGCCGCCAAAGAGCCTATCGTTTCCGTCACCCCCATAAAGCCAGTCGCGCTCCCCGCTGCCTCCGAACAAGAGGTCGTTCCCATCCCCTCCGCGTAGCAGATCGCTGCCATCCCCTCCCTGGAGCAGATCATCTCCTGCCTGGCCCCGTAAGGTGTCTCCACCATCGCCTCCAACGAGCCGATCGTCACCTCCATTACCACTGAGAAAATCGTTCCCTGCCTCGCCGAGCAAGATGTCGGCATCACCCTGACCTTCCACGTCATTATCGCCAGCCAAGGTGTCGTCGCCGTCACCGCCGTGCATCACATCTCGGCCTGAACCACCGTAAACCTGATCGCTGCCCTGACCGCCTTCTATCAGATCATCGCCCTGCTGGCCCATGATCTTGTCCGCACCCGGGCCACCAAGCAGGATATCCCCCCCAGCGCCTCCCTGAACCCAGTCGTCATCCGCCCCACCCGAGAGCAGATCCGATCCAGCATTGCCTTCAAGGTAGTCATCACCCTCGCCGCCGAAAAACCAGTTTGGATCAGTATCGGGAGTGTGAAAGAGAGGAAAAGAAATTTCGTAAGGAATGGGCTCCGCAAAATAAAACTCCCATATTCCGTGCTCCAAATCCTTTGGCTCATAGTGATACCGCTCCCCATTGATCATGACATCGAGCGGCTGCTGGGGCACCTGAATGGTGAAATCGGCGGCGACTTCACCATCTTCGTCGCGAAACAGAGTTTCGCCAAGGTGATGCGGAAAAGCCCCATTCAAAGCTACCCAGGCCCTTCGATCGTCGACGTCTGTACCCGTGGTATCGAAGAAGCCGGTACTTGCATCCGCCACCACATCATTACCATCGCCCCCGATGGCGGCATCACCCCCCTTCATGGGAAAGATCAGATCATCGCCGTTTCCTCCTTCAACGAGATCGTTCCCTTTACCGGCCTCGAGCCAATCACCACCGTCACCCCCCACCAGCCAATCACCGGCGTCCGTGGCGACCAGCAGGTCGTTGCCATCACCACTGAAGAGCTCCACCGGCAGACCGTCCCAATGTTGCCAGCGCCCATCCACGTAATACCACTTGGGTTCGCACCCGGTATCGGGGCACAACCCTTCCCATGACAAGACCTCGCTCTCTGAGGTGCCCCAATATCGGTTCCCCTGCGGCCTCGAGGCCATCACGTCTGAAAGCGTGATACCAAGATCGCCGTTATGAAACTGCTCCACCCGCAGGCGTTGGTCGATATACAGCGTGTCGCCGTCGAGCACATAGTGGTGTTCGCCATCCTCACTCCGCCAGAGTCCCTCGGCCACCTTCCGGCCGCCATCGAGTGCCTTGCCGTCGATCTCAACCCGGCCCCGGCCATCGCTGTCGAACAGGGTGTCGAGCCCATCATCCGCTTCAAACCGATACAGATCCTGTCCCTGCCCGCCTTCGAGATAGTCATTACCCGCCCCGCCTTGCAGCACATCGTCTCCACCCATCCCATAAAGGTGGTCGTCCCGGTCGCCGCCGACGAGGGTGTCGGCCTGGCCGGTGCCGAAGACATACTGCCGTGCATTGGGGGCGCGACCGGGGCCGAAATGGCTGACATCGGCGGTGGCGAAATGGACACCTCGCGCCAGGTCGTCATATTCCTCGTTATGGTAGAGGCCGCCGGCAACCAGGGTCGAATCGACCAGGTTGCGCCGGATCGCCTGGACCAGCAGCCGGGCACGATCCTCGATCCAGGTATCGCTCAGGCCGGTACGAGTCGCCGGGTCATAGAGGTCCAGTAGGTGACCGGCATCGTGCGGCGCATACAGCGCCGCGGTGGCGGCATCGTCCTTGCCCAGCACCGTGAAAGGGATCCCGTGTTGCAGGGCGTAGCGATAGGGCAGCCCCTTTGTACCGGGCTTTGCGGCCAGGTCGGCCAGATCGGGTGCGGTCATGCCCACCAGGGACCGTAGTTGGAGGCCTGGATGAGCGTCCACCACGCCCTGCAGCGCCAGCAGGCGGGCGTGAAGAGCGGTACGGATCGGGAAATCGACCGAGCCGAAGGGATAGCTCCCATGACCGACCGGCAGTGGCGCGCTGTCTTCCGGCAACAGCAGGCGCGAGAGCGCATCGACCAGCCGCTCGGTGCTGTCCCCTTCCTGGTTGGAGGCGGCGGCCAGCAGGGCGTTGCTGACACCGAGAGTCAGCCGTTCCCCGGCAATCCGCTCCAGCAGGGCGTGCACACCCAGGCTGTCGAGCATTTCGTTCATCGAATGGGTGCTGACCTCGATCGCCACCTTCCGGATCCCGCCCGGCATGGTGCCCAGGTCGGCGATCACGTCCAGGTCGTCGCCCGGGGCGCTGCCATCACCCTGATAGTTGAACAGCCGCAGCCCCTCGAACCCATCCGCCGGGGCGTCCAGCACGCCGGTCGCCGCCATGGCGGAGAAGAAGGTTTCGCTCAGACCATACCCCGCATCGAGCCCCGGCGCGTTGAAAGTCACGGCCTGGTCGAACAGGCCGGGAAACAGGCGCGCGGCGACCAGGGCCAGGTGCCCGCCCAGGCTGTGGCCGGTGATGGTGACGGCATCGCCCGGACGCAGCAGGGGATCGTCTTTCTTTGTCTGGTAGCTTACGGAAAGCCCGGCGATCAGGTCGCGCAGTGCGCGGCGGGCATGGATCTCGTCCAGCGCAGCGATGGCGCCCATCGCCAGGTTGCCCGGCACCTCCAGTATGGGAACCGCGGTGTCCTTGGAAGCCCGCAGCCAGTTGATCCAGTTCACCAGGGCCACCGCCTGCTGAACGGCGACGCCCAGGCTGGTGACGTCCCGGATGTCCGCATTCAGCGCATCGCGATAGCTGTCGTTTTCGATGTCCGTACCCCGCACCCCCAGCACCTTCTCCCCGGTGACGCCGTCGACATACAGCGAACCGGCCAGGCCGCTGACCGGCTCGTCCGGCTGGAA
>CAZVIG010000057.1:0-2326 GCA_964627395.1 uncultured Sedimenticola sp. | reverse complement strand
ACGCCCACATGGCCATACCAGGGCCAGCCGATCAGCTCAGCAAGCCATTGCATGGGTGCTTCAAGATACTGTGCAGCGAACACAACCGGGGCGAGCCGTTCTCACTGGTCTCCATACATGCCACCAATGTCACTCAGGTCCACGACCCGGTCTGCTGCCAGCCCCTGCGGGATCTGGTGGGTGATGAACAGGATGGTGGCCCGGCCCTTGATTCGGTTGATGGTGTGCGCCAGGTTGGCGGCCGTTTCCTTATCCAGGCCCGAAACCGCCTCGTCGAAGATCAGTACAGGCGGGCGCTTGAGCAGGGCCCGGGCGATGGCGATGCGCTGGCGCTGACCGCCCGACAGCCCGATCCCGTTCTCGCCCACCTCGGTCTGGTAGCCGGCGGGCAGGGACTCGATCACCTCGTGGATCTCCGCGGCCTTGCAGGCCTGCACAATGTCCTCGAGGGAGGCATGTGGGTTCGCCTTCCTGAGGTTCTCCTCCACGGTGCCGGAGAACAGCACGGTCTCCTGCGGCACCACGCCAAAGCGGGCACGCAACTCGTTGGCCGCCAGGTGCCGGGTATCGGTACCGTCGAGCAGGATGCGTCCCTCTGTGGGCAGCTGAAAGCCCAGCAGCAGGCCCGCCAGGGTGCTCTTGCCGCAGCCGGAGGGGCCGCTGAGTACCAGCAGCTCGCCGGCGCGGATATCCAGGTCGAGGTGGCGCAGCACCCAGGGGAGGCGTTCCGAGTAACGAAATCCCAGATCCTCGATCCGAATCGCCCCGGCCGCGTTGCCGTGGCGCCGGGGTGCCAGGGTATGGGGTTCGGTCGGCATGTCGAGGATGTCAGCCAAGCGCCGCATGGCGACACTCGCCTGCTGAAACTCCTGCCACAAGCCCACCAACCGCATCACTGGCTGACTGAGACGGCTGGCGAACATCTGGAAGGCGACCAGCATGCCGATGGTGAAGCCGGGATCCTGCATCGCCAGCCAGGCCCCGGCCAGCAGGATGCTCAGGGTCATGGTTTGCTCGAGGGTACCGGCGAGGATCTGGTAGCTGTTGCCCAGCTGCCGGGTGGCGAACGCAGAGGCCAGATACTGGGCCAGCTGATCGCCATAGCGGCGGTCGAGCTCGCCTTCCATCTGCAGGGCCTTGACGGTGCGGATGCCGGCGATGTGCTCGGTGAGAAACGCCTGGTTGCGTGCGCCGAGCAGGAATTGGCGGTCCAGGTGATGGCGGAAGCGCGGCACCATCAGCAAGCTCACAATGGCGATCAGGGCGATGATGCCCAGGCTGATCAGCGTGAGCATGACGCTGTAGCTGAACATCACCGCGAGAAAGAGCACCAGGAATGGCAGGTCGAGCATCAGGGTGATGGTGGCACCAGTGACGAAGTTGCGCAGCGTCTCGACGCCGTTGATGCGCGTGATCAGGGTGCCCGTGGGGCGCTTTTCGAAGTAGCCGGGTGGCAGCCGCAGCAGGTGCCGCACCACCTTCTGGCCAAGTACGGCGTCGATGCGGTTGCCGGTATGCAGCACCAGGTACTGGCGCAGCCACGACAGGACGCTGCCGAACAGCATGAAGGCCGACATGGCGACGGCCAGAACCAGCAAGGTACTCTGGGTATGGTGGGCGATCACCTTGTCGATGATCACCTGAGTGAACAGGGGGGTGGCAAGGGCCAGGACCTGGATCGCCAGGCTGGCGAACAGCACGTCGCGCCAGATACGTCGGTGGCGCAGCATCTCCTTCCACACCCAACGCAACCCGAACGAGCGTTCTTTCTCGCCGGCCTGTCCACCGGGCGGTTCAGTGACCGGCGGTTCTTCCGCTTCGACCAACAATATGGGTCCGGGGGCGCGCTGCCGCAGCTCGCCCAGCGGAACCAGTTCGGGGGACTGTGCCCCGAGCCGCAGCAAGGCGGCCCGGCGACCGTCGCTTTTGACCAACAGTGCCGCCTCCAGAGAA
The DNA here is from genome assembly GCA_964627395.1 of uncultured Sedimenticola sp. GTDB lineage: Bacteria > Pseudomonadota > Gammaproteobacteria > Chromatiales > Chromatiaceae > MONJU. Next base: position 373 of record CAZVIG010000057.1, on the reverse strand, counting down.
GGGGCCTCTTCCTCGCCCCCGAGGAATACCACGGCGGGCAGCGGCAGGCCCTCCGAAGGTTGTTCCGCCCAGTCCATGATACGTGTGCCAAGGCCAATACTCTGCAGCGCCTCTCCCAGCGCGACCGGGGTCAGCGGTGGAGGGAATTGGCGTTGCACCAAATCAAAATCGACCGGACGACGGTAGAATTCGGCGAGGCTGGCGATCGACCAGAAGTAGGACTTCTCGTCCAAGTCCGAGAAGGCCGCCTGTGATTCTTTGATCCGCGTTCCTTGCATCGTTAGATCTCCCTGTCGCATCCCTGCGACTCAAGACGGTTCGCCGATAAAGACTAACAAAGCAAACGAGCAAATTGTAGAGAGCCGGTGCGGAT
>CAZVIG010000056.1:0-9670 GCA_964627395.1 uncultured Sedimenticola sp. | reverse complement strand
GGGTCGCCGCGATGCCGGTTGCGGTATCATGCAGCCATTACGGGCGGCGGCGTGCCGCGGCCCGCGCCAGCGTGACCAGGGGTTCTTCCGCGCGCCGCCCGGCGGTGCCGAACTGCAACTTGTCTGACGTTCGCTGAAGCAGAATCGACCGTGCCGGCTGGGCGCGGCGGTCCACGACGGGGTGGGTGACTCGGCCCGGTCGTGGAGTTCGAGATTGACGAGCACAGACAAGCGAGAACAGTTCGATGAAGAATATCTATGTGGGTAATCTGGCATACAGCGTTTCCGACGACGCCCTGCGCGAGGCATTCGCCGCCTATGGCGAGGTGGCCCGGGCCAAGGTGATCATGGATCGCGACACGGGTCGCTCCAAGGGCTTCGGCTTCGTGGAAATGCCCAACGACGCCGAGGCGCAGGCCGCCATCGACGGCCTCAACGAGCAGCCCATCGAGGGCCGCAACGTGCGCGTCAACGAGGCGCGTCCGCGGAACTGATCCGCGCGGGCCCAGGCCCGAGGGGCGCCGGTCCGCCGGCGCCCCGCCAGACGAATTCATGCCAGGACGAGGAGGCAACATTTCATGGCATACAGCGACAAGGTGATCGACCACTACGAGAATCCGCGCAACGTGGGCACCCTGGACAAGGACGCCCCCAACGTGGGTACCGGCATGGTCGGTGCGCCGGCCTGTGGTGACGTGATGCGCCTGCAGATCCAGGTCAACGAGGAGGGCGTCATCGAGGACGCCAAGTTCAAGACCTACGGCTGCGGTTCGGCCATCGCCTCCAGCTCGCTGCTGACCGAATGGGTCAAGGGCAAGACGCTGGAAGAGGCGAAGCAGATCAAGAACACCGACATCGCCGAGGAGCTGGCGCTGCCGCCGGTGAAGGTGCACTGCTCGGTGCTGGCCGAGGACGCCATCAAGGCCGCCATCGAAGACCTGCAGAGCAAGCAGGGCGCGGCGGACTGACGGGGACGGCATCATGGCAATCCACCTCAGCGACGCGGCGGCCGAGCGGGTCCGCAAGTTCCTCGAGAACCGGGGCTCCGGCATCGGCGTGCGCCTGGGCGTCAAGACCTCCGGCTGTTCCGGCCTGGCCTATGTGCTGGAGTTCGTGGACGAGCTGAACGAGGACGACGTGGTGTTCGAGGACAAGGGCGTGAAGGTGATCGTGGACAAGAAGAGCCTGGTCTACCTGGACGGCACCGAACTGGACTACGGCAAGGAAGGCCTCAACGAGGGGTTCAAGTTCAACAACCCCAACGTCAAGGGCGAGTGCGGCTGCGGCGAGAGTTTCACCGTCTGAGCGGTGCGCGAATCCGATCCCCGGACGCCCGCATCTGCGGGCGTCGTTGGTTGAGAGAGGGGCCATGATCGACCTGTCCAGGAACTATTTCGAACTGTTCGGCCTGCCGGTGCACTATGTGCTCGACCCGGCTGCGCTGGCGGAACGCTACCGCGAACTGCAGCGGGTGGTGCATCCCGACCGCTACGCCAGCGGCTCCGAGCAGGAGAAGCGCCTCGCCCTGCAGCAGGCCACCCAGGTGAACGAGGCCTACGAGACCCTGCGCGACCCCCTGCGCCGCGCCCTCTATCTGCTGGAGCTGCACGGCCTGGACACCAACCAGGAGACGGCCACCACCCGCGACGGCGCCTTCCTGATGCAGCAGATGGAGCTGCGCGAGGCGCTCGCCGGGGTGCGCGAGGCGGATGACCCCGAGGCGCGCCTGGACGAGCTGATGCGCGAGATCCGCAAGATGATCGACAGCCAGGTGGCGCAGCTCGCGGTGCTGTTCGAGGAGGCCAGTCCCGAGTCCCTGGCCGCGGCGCGCGAGGCGGTGAGCAAGATGCAGTTCCTGAACAAGTTGTACAACGAGGCCGAGGCGCTCGAGGCCGAACTGGAAGAATCCTACTGATGGCACTATTGCAGATAGCCGAACCCGGCCAGTCGGCCGCCCCCCATGAGCACCGGCTCGCGGCGGGGATCGACCTGGGCACCACCAACTCGCTGGTCGCCACGGTGCGCAGCGGCGTGGCCGAGACCCTGCCCGACGAGAACGGCGAGCACCTGCTCCCCTCGGTGGTGCGCTACACCCCGGAGGAGGTGATCGTGGGCGCCGAGGCGAAGGCCGCCGCGGCCGAGGACCCGCACAACACCATCGCCTCGGTGAAGCGCCTGATCGGGCGTGGGGTGGAGGACATCAAGACCCTCGCCGACCGGCTGCCCTACCGCTTCGTGGACACCGACAGCGCAGTGCCGCGCATCCAGACGGTGGCCGGCCCGGTAAGCCCGGTGGAGGTCTCCGCCGAGATCCTCAAGGTGCTGGCGGCGCGCGCGGAGAAGACCCTGGGCGGCCCGCTCACCGGGGTGGTGATCACCGTGCCCGCCTATTTCGACGACGCCCAGCGCCAGGCCACCAAGGACGCCGCCAAGCTGGCCGGGCTGAACGTCTTCCGCCTGCTCAACGAGCCCACCGCCGCGGCGGTGGCCTACGGCCTGGACCGCGAGGCGGAGGGAGTGCACGCCATCTACGATCTGGGCGGCGGCACCTTCGACATCTCCATCCTGCGCCTCAACAAGGGGGTGTTCGAGGTGCTGGCCACCGGCGGCGACTCCGCCCTGGGCGGCGACGACTTCGACCGCGCCATCGCCGAATGGGTGCTGCAGCAGGCGGGCATCGGCAGCGAGGCCTCGCCGGAGCTGCTGCGTGGCCTCATGGATCGCGCCCGCGCCGCCAAGGAGGCGCTCAGCGACCAGCCCTCGGTGACGCTGGAAGTGGATCTGCCGGGCGGCGGCCGCTGGAGCGGCACCCTGGACCGCGACACCCTGCACGAGCTGATCGATCCGCTGATCCGCAAGACCATCGGCGCCTGCCGGCGCACCCTGCGCGACGCCGGCGTCTCCCCGGAGGAGATCGAGGACGTGGTGATGGTGGGCGGTTCCACCCGCAGCCCCCGGGTGCGCGAGAAGGTGGCGGAGTTCTTCGGCACCGAGCCGCTGGTGGACATCGACCCGGACAAGGTGGTCGCCATCGGCGCCGCCCTGCAGGCGGACGTGCTGGCGGGCAACAAGCCCGAGGACGAGATGCTGCTGTTGGACGTGATCCCGCTCTCGCTGGGGATCGAGACCATGGGCGGCCTGGTGGAGAAGATCATTCCGCGCAACACCACCATCCCGGTGGCGCGCGCCCAGGAGTTCACCACTTTCAAGGACGGCCAGACCGCGATGGCCATCCATGTGGTGCAGGGCGAGCGCGAGCTGGTGGCCGACAACCGCTCCCTGGCGCGCTTCGAGCTGCGCGGCATCCCGCCCATGGTGGCGGGCGCGGCGCGCATCCGGGTCACCTTCTCGGTGGACGCCGACGGCCTGCTGCACGTCGAGGCGGAGGAGCTGAGCACCGGGGTCAAGGCCAGCGTCGAGGTGAAGCCCTCCTACGGGCTGACCGACGAGGAGATCGCCGGCATGCTCAAGGCCTCCATCGAGCATGCGGGCGAAGACATGGCGGCGCGCGCCCTGGCCGAGCAGAAGGTGGAGGCGGCGCGGGTGATCGAGGCCCTGCAGGCGGCGCTCGCCGCCGACGGCGATGAACTGCTGAACGCCGAGGAGCGTCGAAAGGTGGAGGAGGCGCTGGAATCGCTGCGCCAGACCGCCGAGATGGCGCAGGACGCCGACACCATCAAGGCGGCCATCGAGAACCTGGAGAAGACCTGCGAGTTCTACGTGGAGCGGCGCATGAACACCAGCATTCGCAAGGCCATGGCAGGCCACAAGATAGACGAATTCGAATAGAGGAGCCGGAACATGCCCAAGATCATCTTTCTGCCGCACGAGGAGATCTGCCCCGAGGGGGCCGTCATCGAGGCAGAGCCCGGCACCACCATCTGCGAGGCGGCGCTGGCCAACGACATCGAGATCGAGCACGCCTGCGAGATGTCCTGCGCCTGCACCACCTGCCACGTGATCGTGCGCGAGGGATACGACTCGCTCAACGAGCCGAGCGAGGAGGAAGAGGACCTGCTGGACAAGGCCTGGGGGCTGGAGCCGGAGTCGCGCCTCTCCTGCCAGGCGGTGGTGGACGGCGAGGACCTGGTGGTGGAGATCCCCAAGTACACCATCAACCACGCCAAGGAACACTGAGGAGCATCGCCATGGGCCTGAAATGGACCGACACCCTGGACATCGCCATCGAGCTGGACGAGACGCACCCCGACGTGGACCCGATGAAGGTCAACTTCGTGGACCTCATGAAATGGGTGATGGCGCTGCCCGACTTCGACGACAGCGAGGAGCGCTGCGGCGAGAAGATCCTCGAGGCCATCCAGATGGCGTGGATCGAGGAACGGGAAGACTGAGCCGCCGCGACCCTTGGTTTCCCTCGCCACCCGTCTGCCCCGGGACGGCGTCCCCACGGCGCACGACGTCGAGCACTGGCTGGAACGCCTCTCCCGCCGCCGCCCGCCGGAGGAGATCGGGCGTCTGCGCCGCGCCATCGAGGAGGCGCGCGAGGTGCATGCTGGCCAGCAGCAGGTGGACGGCATGGACATGCTGCTCAGCCTGCTGCATACCGCCGACATCCTCGACCGCCTGAAGCTCGACACCGACACCCTGATCGCCGCCATCCTCTCCGAATGGCCGGGCGAGCCGGGCTACGATCCCGCGCACGTGCGCCAGCACTATGGCGAGGCCGTGCAGGCCATGGTGGAGCAGGTGGGACGCATCCGCGCCCTCTCCACGCACAGCGCCAGCCAGGACAAGGACGGCGTGGAGAAGCTGCGCCGCCTGCTGCTGGACCTGGCCGACGACGTGCGCTCCCTGCTGGTGCTGCTGGCCAAGCGCCTGCGCCTGATGCGCCATCTCAAGCACCTCGACCCGGAGCTGCAGCGCCTGGTGGCGCTGGAGACCCGGCGCGTTCACGCCCCCCTGGCGAACCGTCTCGGGGTATGGCAGATCAAGTGGGAGCTGGAAGACCTCTGCCTGCGCTACCTGGAGCCCGAGGCCTACAAGGACCTCGCCTCGCGCCTGGAGGGCAAGCGCAGCGAGCGCGAGGCCTTCATCGAGGACGTGGTGCAGCGGATCCGCGCCATGTGCCGCGAACAGGGCATCGACGCCGAGGTGATGGGGCGGCCCAAGCACATCTACAGCATCTGGAACAAGATGCGCCAGAAGCACCTGGACTTCGACCAGGTTATGGACGTGCGCGCGGTGCGGGTGCTGGTGGACAGCGTGCCCCAGTGCTACGAGGTGCTGGGCATGGTGCACGGCGCCTGGCGCCCCATCCCCGGCGAATTCGACGACTACATCGCGCATCCCAAGCCCAACGGCTACCGTTCCCTGCACACCGCAGTGGTGGGCGACGACGGCCGCCCGCTGGAGGTGCAGGTGCGCACCCGCGAGATGCACGAGCTGGCCGAGCGCGGCGTGGCCGCCCACTGGCGCTACAAGGAGAACAACCGCGCCGACGCCGAACTGGAGCGGCGTATCGCCTGGATGCGCGCCTGGCTGGAGCAGCAGGACGGCGGCGAGCCCGCCGAGGCTCTGGAAGACGACGAATACCGGGCGCGCCGCATCTATGTGCTCACCCCCAGCGGCCAGGTGATCGAGCTGCCGCGCGGCGCCACCCCGGTGGACTTCGCCTATGCCATTCATACCGACGTGGGGCACCGCTGCCGCGGCGCCAAGGTGAACGGCCGCATGGTGCCGCTCACCCGACCCCTGGAGAGCGGCGACCGGGTGGAGATCCTCACCGCGCGCGAGGGCGGTCCCAGCCGCGACTGGCTCAACCCCCAGGGCGGCTATGTGGTCACGTCGCGCGCGCGCAGTCGCATCCGGCAGTGGTTCAAACAGCAGGACCACGACCAGCACGTGCAGATGGGGCGTGCGGCGCTGGAGCGCGAGTTCGCGCGCCTGGGGCTGCCCCGGCCCGATCTCGAAAAGCTCGCCGAACACTTCCGGCAGCCCGGGGTGGAGGAGCTGCTGGCGGCGGTGGGGCGGGGCGACATCTCCGCCATCCAGGCCGCCAACAGCCAGCTCCCGGCGCGCACCGTGGACGCCGCCGAGGTGGCGGAACAGGCGATCATGGAGCGGGTGCGGGAGCGCCGCCCCTCGCGCGGCGAGGCCGCCGGCGCGGTGGTGGTGCAGGGCGTCGGCGACCTCATGACCCACATGGCCGGCTGCTGCAAGCCGGTGCCGCCCGATCCCATCATCGGCTACATCACCCGCGGTCGCGGCATCACCATCCACCGCCAGGACTGCCGGGTGGTGCAGCAGATGGACGAGGCCAACCGAAGCCGCCTGGTGCCTGCGGTCTGGTCCGGGGCCCAGCCTGATTCGCGCTTCGTGGCCGACATCCAGCTCTACGCCCAGGACCGCAAGGGCCTGCTGCGCGACATCACCTCGGTGTTCGCCAACGCCGAGATCCGGGTGTTGGCGGTCAACAGCCAGTCCGACCGGCGCGAGGAGACCGCCAGCATGCGCATCACCGTGGAGGTGGACGACATGGCCCAGCTCGCCCAGGTGATGGGGCAACTGGCGCAGATTCCCGACGTCATCGACGTGCGCCGCCATACCTGATGTGCGCCCTGGTATTGGCGGAAACCGCTTCAAGGCGTTAAACTAAGCGCCCGTTTTCACAAGAAAAAACGAATCACGGAAGAAACCGCGTCAAAGGCGCCGTCGGGCGTCGTGCCGCAACGTTCGATCGCTGGGGTGGGGGATTTCTCCTCGGGATGCGCGATCCATCTCGAAACAAACTCAATATTTGTGCTTAACTAACTGAAGTCTGAGGAAATCCCGATGCCGACCGAGCGCACCCTTTCGATCATCAAGCCCGACGCCGTGGCGAAGAACCTGATCGGCGAGATCTACAGCCGCTTCGAGCGCGCCGGTCTGCGCATCGTCGCTGCACGCATGCTGCATCTCACCGAGGAGCAGGCCGGCGAGTTCTATGCGGTGCACAAGGACCGCCCCTTCTTCAAGGAGCTGGTCGCCTTCATGACCTCTGGCCCGGTGATGGTGCAGGTGCTCGAGGGCGAGGACGCCATCGCCAAGAACCGCGAGCTGATGGGCGCCACCAACCCCAAGGAGGCCGCCCCCGGCACCATCCGCGCCGATTTCGCCGAGACGGTGGACGAGAACGCGGTGCACGGCTCGGACGCCCCCGAGACGGCCGCCGCCGAGATCGCCTTCTTCTTCCCCGAGGGGGTGTGCGAGCGCACCCGTTGAACGTCATGAGCGAGGCGACCCGCACCAATCTGCTGGATCTGGACCGCCGGGGCATGGAGGCGCTGGCGGAGGCGCTGGGCGCCAAGCCTTTCCACGGCCGCAACCTGCTGAAGTGGATCCACAAGCACGGGGTCACCGACTTCGAGCAGATGACCGATCTGCCCAAGGCATTCCGCCAGCACCTGCAGGAAGAGACCGAGATCCTGATGCCGGAGATCGTGTTCGAGCAGCCCTCCCTGGACGGCACTACCAAGTGGGTGCTGGAGCTGCACGACGGTCAGCGCATCGAGACGGTGCACATCCCCGATGGCGACCGCAGCACCCTGTGCGTCTCCTCCCAGGTGGGCTGTGCCCTGGATTGTTCCTTCTGCTCCACCGCGCGCCAGGGCTTCAACCGCAACCTGAGCGCCGGCGAGATCATCGGCCAGGTGTGGCAGGCGACGCGCGAGCTGGGCCGCCCGCCAACCAACGTGGTGATGATGGGGATGGGCGAGCCGTTGGCCAATTTCGACGCGGTGGTGACCGCGATGGGGCTGATGACCGAGGATCTGGCCTACATGATCGCCAAGACCCGGGTCACCCTCAGCACCTCCGGCATCGTGCCGGCGCTGCGCCGCCTGCGCGAGGTCAGCGACGTCAGCCTGGCGGTGTCGCTGCACGCCCCGGACAACGCCCTGCGCGACGAGCTGGTGCCGATCAACCGCAAGTATCCCCTGGAGGAACTGATCCCCGCCTGCCGCGACTACATCGCCGGCGAGAAGCGGCGCAAGATCACCTGGGAATACGTCATGCTCGACGGCGTCAACGACAGTATCGCCCACGCCAAGGCGCTGATCCGCTTGCTCCAGGGTATCCCGTCCAAGGTGAATCTGATCCCCTTCAATCCCTTTCCGGGCACCGACTACCGCAGTTCGCCGCCGGAGCGCATCGACGCCTTCCGCCAGCGCCTGATCCGCGCCGGCATCATCACCATTACCCGCAAGACCCGCGGCGACGACATCGACGCTGCCTGCGGCCAGTTGGTGGGCAAGGTGCGCGACCGCAGCCGGCGCCAGCTCCGTTTCGCGGGACAGGGGGGCGTGCGGTGAAGGTCGGCGGTCTGCTGCGAGCCGCGCTGGCGGCGCTGGCCCTGCTGGCGGCCGGCTGCCAGACCACCGCCAGCCGTCCCGACGGCGCCGACAACACCGGTGACCTGGGCACCCCCCAGGCGGCGCACAGCCCGGCGGACGTGTACGTGGACCTGGGGGCGGCCTATCTCAAGGAGGGCAATCTCGCCGAGGCGCTGCGCAACGCCCGCAAGGCGATCGCGGTGGACCCGCGCCGCGCCACCGCCTATACCCTGCTGGGGGTGATTCACCAGCGCCTCGGCCAGTCCGGCCCGGCGGGGGAGGCCTTCCGCAAGGCGGTCTCCCTGGCGCCGCGCGATCCCTACGCCCTGAACGCCCTGGGCACCTGGCAGTGCAGCCAGGGGAAGTACGACGAGGCGGACCGCAGCTTCCGCCGCGCCCTGCAGAATCCGCTGTATCCCACGCCCTGGGTTGCGCTCTACAATGCCGGTTCCTGCGCCGAAAAGGCGGGCCGTCCGGAACAAGCGGAAAAGGACTACCGCGCCGCGCTGCGGCAGAATCCGCGCTTCGCCCCGGCGCTGCTGCGTATGGCGCACCTGAGTTTCGACCAGGAGAGGTACCTCTCCGCGCGTGCCTACCTGGAACGATACGCCGCCGTGGCACCCCACACCGCCGATTCGCTCTGGCTGGGGGTGCGCACGGAAAAACAACTCGGTGACATGGATCAGATGGCGCGCTACGCCATGAAGCTCCGTGCCCGCTTTCCCGACTCCGATCAGGCGAAGTTCCTGGAGGGTGCTAGACAATGAGTGCTTTGATGGCTGAGCAAGAGCAGAACGAGGGGATCCAGCTGGCCGTGCCCGGCCTCGGGGATCGCCTCAAGGCGGCCCGCATGGCCTGCAACCTGGACCTGGGACGCCTCGCCGCGCGCATCCACCTCACCGCCGACGTGGTGGAGGCCCTGGAGCGGGACGACTACAGCGACATGCCGGCGCGGGTCTTCGTGCGCGGCTATGTGCGCAACTATGCGCGCGCGGTCAACCTGCCCACCGACTCGGTGCTGGCCCAGTTCGATCGCCTGTGGCCGGACGAGGAGACCAGCATCTCGGTCAGCGAGTCGCCGCGTCTGGCGGCGGACGCCCGGCCCCGTCGCCGGCGTTCGCGGCCGGGACTGTGGCTGGCGTTGCTGGTGGTGGCCGGCCTGGGGGTGGCCTGGTGGCAGGGCTATCTGGACGACTATCTGGGGCGTAGCCAGCCCGACGCGGTGGCCGAATCCACACCGGCTCCCGCCGAGGTCCCGGCGCCCGCGCTCAAGTCCGAAGGCGAGGGCGCGACCGCATTGGCGCCGCTGCCGACGCCCGGGGAGAAGGCGACCACCGAGG
>CAZVIG010000055.1:0-9783 GCA_964627395.1 uncultured Sedimenticola sp. | reverse complement strand
TCATGCAGACCATCGATGAACTGGGCTGTCCCATGTCCTTCGACGAGCTGGCCGAGGCGCTGGGCCTGCCGGAGGAGCAACTGGAGCCGCTCTCGCGCCGCCTCAAGGCGATGACCCGCGACGGCCAGCTGATCCGCAACCGCCGCGGCGGCTATTGCGTGGTGGACCGCGAGGAGCTGATCCCCGGCCGGGTGATCGGTCACCCGGACGGGTTCGGTTTTCTCAAGCCGGACGACGGCAGCGACGACCTGTTCCTGCTGCCGCGCGAGATGCGCAAGGTCTGGCACGGCGACCGGGTGATCGCGCACGTCTCCGGCACCGACCGCCGCGGGCGCCGCGAGGGGGTGATCGTCGAGGTGCTGGAGCGCGCCTTCAGCCGCATCGTGGGACGCCTGCACATCGAGCAGGGGGTGGCCTTCGTGGTGCCCGACAACAAGCGCATCGCGCACCAGATCCTGGTCGCGCCCGACCAGCTCGGGGGCGCCACCGACGGCCAGATGGTGGTGGTGGCCATCGATGAGCATCCCAGCGAGTGGCGCCAGCCCATCGGCCACATCGAAGAGATCCTGGGCGACCACATGGCCCCCGGCATGGAGACCGACGTCGCCATCCGCGCCCACGACATTCCGGTGGAATGGCCCGAGGAGGTGCAGGAACAGATCAGGGACTTCACCGAGGAGGTCCCCGAGGAGGCCAAGCAGGGGCGGGTGGACCTGCGCGACCTTCCGCTGGTGACCATTGACGGCGAGGACGCGCGCGACTTCGACGACGCGGTGTACTGCCAGCCCACCAAGAAGGGCTGGCGCCTGCTGGTGGCCATCGCAGACGTCTCGGCCTATGTGCAGCCGGACAGCCCGCTCGACCGCGAGGCCTTCAACCGCGCCACCTCGGTCTATTTCCCCGACCGGGTGGTGCCGATGCTGCCCGAGGTGCTCTCCAACGGCCTCTGTTCCATCAACCCCAAGGTGGACCGCCTGTGCATGGTGGCGGAGATGTACTTCGACGCCGAGGGCAAGATGTACCGCTCGCGCTTCTTCGAGGGGGTGATGAACTCCCACGCGCGCCTCACCTACGACCAGGTGCGCGACATGCTGGAGCATCAGGACCCCGGGCTGTGCGAGCGCTTTGCCGATGTCCTGCCCCACCTGGAGAACCTGCGCGCGCTGTATCGCGTGCTGCATGCCGCGCGCCAGCGCCGCGGCGCCATCGACTTCGACAGCGTCGAGACCAAGTTCCGCTTCGACGACAACGGCAAGGTGGCCGAGGTGATCCCCCTGGAGCGCCACGACGCCCACCGCATGATCGAGGAGTGCATGCTGGCGGCGAACGTGGCCGCCGCGCGCTTCCTGCTGCGGCGCAAGATCCCGGCCATGTACCGCAACCACGAAATGCCCAGCGAGCAGAAGCTGGAGGACCTGCGCCAGTTTCTGGCCGAGCTGGGGCTGCAGCTCGGCGGCATGCCCAAGCCCACCGCCAAGGACTATGCCGAGCTGCTGGAGAAGGCCAAGGACCGTCCCGACTACCATTTGATACAGACGGTCCTGCTGCGCTCCATGATGCAGGCGGTCTATGCGGCCGAGAACAAGGGTCACTTCGGCCTGGCGCTGGAGGCCTATACCCACTTCACCTCGCCCATCCGCCGCTACCCCGACCTGATGGTGCACCGCGCCATCCGGCATCTGCTGCGGGGCGGCAAGCCTTCCACCTTCCCCTACGGACAGCCGCAGCTCGAGGCCATGGCCGAGCACTGCTCCGCCAACGAGCGGCGCGCCGACGAGGCCTCGCGGGACTCCGCCGACGCCCTGAAGTGCGAGTTCATGCTGGACAAGGTGGGGCAGGTGTTCGACGGCGTCATCGTCAGCGTCAACAGCTTCGGCCTGTTCGTCGAGCTGGCCGACATCTACATCACCGGCCTGCTGCACATCACCGCCCTGGACAAGGACTACTTCCACTTCGACCCGGTGGGCCACCGCCTCACCGGCGAGCGTACCGGCAAGGTGTACCGACTCGGCGACCCCATCCGCGTGCAACTGGCGGCGGTCAACATGGACGAGCGCAAGATCGACTTCGTGCTCGAAGGCGGCGAGCGCGAGGAACGGCGCCCCGCCGGGCGCAAGGGCGGCCGGAGCCGGCGTGACGAGCGCCGCGGCGGCAAGGAGCGCGCCCGACCGGCGCGGGCCGATACGGCGCCGGAGCAGGCTGCCGAGGAGCCGTCGGCGGCGAAGGCCGAGGCGCCGCGCCGGCCCACCCGCCGGATCCGCGACAGCGGCGAGCGCTGGACCCCGGCGGTGGAAGGCTGGGGCCGGCCGCAGGACGGCGGCAAGAACAGGAAGAGCAGCAAGAAGCGCGGCAGCCGCAAGAAGACCGGCAAGAAAACCGGCGGCAAGAAGGCCGCGGCGCGCAAGAGCGGCAGCCGGCGCGGATCGCGCGGCCGCAAGGGCGCGTGAGCGGCACGGGCGGCCACTGGGTCGCCGGCATCCATGCCGTGCGCAGCGCCCTCGGCCACGGCGCCGACCGGGTGCGCGAGCTGCTGGTGGACGAGGGGCGGCGCGACCGCCGTCTGCAGGCGCTGCTGGCGCAGGCGCGGGCCGCGGGCATCCCGGTGCGCCGGGTGCCCCGCCGGGAGCTCGACCAGCTCGCCGCCGGCGCCCGTCACCAGGGGGTGCTGGCGCGTGCCGAGGTGCCTGCGGCGCGCACAGAGCAAGACCTGGAGCGGCTGCTCGCCGGCCTCGATGAACCGCCCCTGCTGCTGATCCTCGACGGCATCACCGACCCGCACAACCTGGGCGCCTGCCTGCGCACCGCCGATGCCGCCGGCGTGCATGCGGTGATCGCACCTGCCGATCGCTCCGCCGGCCTCACCCCGGTGGCCTGCAAGGTGGCCAGCGGCGCCGCCGAGACGATGCCCTTCGTCCAGGTGAGCAATCTGGCGCGCACCCTGCGCCATCTCCAGGAGGCGCATCGGCTGTTCCTGGTGGGGGCCGCCGGCGAGGCGGAGCAGTCCCTCTACGCGGCCGATCTGCGCGGCCCCCTGGGGCTGGTGATGGGCGCCGAGGGCAGCGGCCTGCGCCGCCTCACCCGCGAGCAGTGCGACCTGCTGGTGCACCTGCCGATGCACGGCCGGGTGGAGAGCCTCAACGTCTCGGTCGCCACCGGCATCTGCCTCTACGAGGCGCTGCGCCAGCGTGGCGCCGCCGGATCGGGAAAAATTAAACAATAGTTGAATTCTGCTATGCTCAGACCCATGAGCATGGCAAAAATTAAACTATAGGCTAATGAGTCGGGCCGTCTCCCGTCTGCTGGAGCAGCTCATCGCCCGCGCCCGCGAGCGGGGCATGACCCAGGCCGAGCTGGCCGAGCGGGCCGGCATCTCGGCAGTGGGGCTGAGCAAGGCGCGGCACCGCGGCGACCTGCGCGCCTCCACCCTGGCACGTCTCGCCGAGGTGCTGGACCTGGAGCTGACCCTGGCGCCCGCGCGGCAGCGCGAGCGCGCCGCCGAGGCGATCCGCCGGGGGCGCTTCTTCGGCCTGAAGGGGCGGGACGACTGAGATGGCGCGCAACCGCCACGGCGTGATCTGGTCGCGTATCGCAGGAAGTCCGCAGAAGATGGGCGATCTGGTGCTGGGCGAGGAGGAGGCGGCCTTCACCTATACCCCCGAATGGCGGGATTCCGACCTGCCGGGCTTCTGCCTGCTCGGCGACCAGCGCCTGTGGGGCGAGGCCTCGGTGACCTACCCGGTGAGCGAGCGGATCCCGGTGTTCCCCCGCCTGCTGTCGCTGATCCCCGGCAACAACCCGCGCAACCTGCAACGGCGTCATTACCTCGAGATCCTGCGCCGCCAGGACGGCCGCGAGCCGCCGCCGGGCATGGACACCGAGTGGCGCCTGCTGCTGCTCGGCGGCCACGGCGGCATCGGCCATGTGGACGTATTCGCCGATGACCTGACCGCGGAGCGCTGGTATCGCCGCAATCCGCCGCCGCGCCAGACCCCGGAGGAGCCCGCCGCGGCCCAGTCCCAGCTCTGGCGCATGGTGCGGCGCGAGGTGCTGGACGAGCACCTGGACTTCGACCCGCGCCTGGTGGAGGAGGTGTTGGGTCCCACCCCCTCGGTGGGGGGCATGATTCCCAAGCTGCTGGTGTCGCTGGAGGACCCGGAGGGCCGGCCGCGCTTCCACCCGCCGGACACCCCCGGTCTGCACAATGTGGTGCTCAAGATCGAGCCGCCCGAGTATCGCGGCTTGCTCGACCTGGAGGCCCTGTGCCTGGCGGTGCACCGCGAGGCCGGTTTCGCGGTCCCCGACTGGTGGCGCATCGACCGCGGCGAGCTGCGCCTGCTGGCGGTGGAGCGCTTCGACCGCGCCCAGGGCCGGCCGCTGCCCATGGAGTCGCTGTTCTCGGTGATCGCCACCGGCGACCACGGCTTCCGCGAGACCGCCGACATCCTGCTGGAGGAGCTGGGCGGGGTGATCGCACGCCTGGGCGAGGTGGCGCGCCTGCCGGCGGACGCCGGCGAGCACCTCTACCGGCGCCTGCTGATGGCCCTGCTCACCGGCAACGGCGATCTGCACCTGGACAACCTGTCGCTGCTCGGCGGGCTGGAGGACTGCCGCTGGGCGCCGGTGTACGATCCCGCCCCGATGCGCGCCTGGCCACGCCACGATCTGGTGAGCGCCATCCCCTTCGACGCCTCGGCCCATCCCGATCACGGCGCCTTCTTTCTGGTGCTGGGGCGGCATTTCGGGCTGGATCGGCGGCGCAGCGAGCGCTGCGTGCGCGAGGCCCTGGAGGCCACCGCCGACTATCCCGCGCGGGTACAGGCTTTGGGTGGGGTGCCGCAGCGGCAGCGCGAGCAACTGCACCGCATCGCCCTGCAGGAGCGGGCGCTGCTCATCCGTCACCTGGGTTGAGACGCGCCAGCGCCCAGGCGACGTGCTCGCGCACCAGCGGCGAGGGATGGTCGCGGCGCGCCAGCAGGGCCTCGCGCGCCGCCGGGTCGCCGCTGTTGCCCAGCGCCACCGCGATGTTGCGCAGCCAGCGTTCGTGGCCGATGCGGCGGATCGCCGAGCCCTCGGTCTTCTTCAGAAAGGTCGCCTCGTCCCAGGCGAACAGCTCGCGCAGGGTGGCGCTGTCCAGGCCATGGCGCGGCAGGAAGTCGGGCTCGGCGGTGTCATTGGCGAAGCGGTTCCAGGGGCAGCAGAGCTGGCAGTCGTCGCAGCCATAGATGCGGTTGCCCATCAGCGGGCGCAGCGGCTCCGGGATGGGGCCGTGCAGCTCGATGGTGAGATAGGAGATGCAGCGCCGCGCGTCCACCTCGTAGGGCGCCACGATGGCCCCGGTGGGGCAGACGTCGATGCAGGCGGTGCACTGGCCGCAATGGTCGCTCACCGGGGCGTCCACCGGCAGCGGCAGGTCGGTATACAGCTCGCCCAGGAAGAACCAGCTCCCGGCATCGCGCGCCAGCAGGTTGGAATGCTTGCCGATCCAGCCCAGGCCGGCCTTCTGCGCGATCGCCTTCTCCATCACCGGGGCGCTGTCGGTGAACACCCGGTAGCCGAACTCGCCCACCTCGGCGGCGATGCGCTGCGCTAGGCGCTTGAGGCGCGCGCGCAGGACCTTGTGGTAGTCCCGTCCCAGGGCGTAGCGCGAGATGAAGGCGGCGGCCGGGTCCTCCAGCAGCGCCGCGGGGTCCGGCTCCGGCGGCCGGTAGTCCATGCGCACGCTGACGATGCGCAGGGTGCCGGGCACCAGCTCGGCGGGACGAGTGCGCTTGCGGCCATGCCGCTGCATGTAGTCCATCTCGCCGTGGTAGCCTTTGGCCAGCCAGGCCTGGAGGTGGCGCTCGGCCTCGCCCAGCTCGGTGTCGCTGATGCCGACCGCGCCGAAGCCCAGCTCCCGGCCCCACTGCTTGATGCGCTGCGCCAGCGCCCTGTAGTCGATGGAATCCCCGCTCATGGGAGGCACTCTACCTTGTCCGAGTATCGCGTGATGCCCAAGACCGACCGCCTGCCGGCGGCCCTGTATACGGTAGCGCAGGTGCGCGAGCTGGATCGCCAGGCGATTCAGCGCTTCGGCATCCCCGGCGCCGAGCTGATGGCGCGTGCCGGGGGTGCGGTGTTCGCCCTGGCGCGGGAACGCTGGCCGGAGGCGCGCCGCTGGTGCGTGCTCGCCGGTACCGGCAACAACGGCGGC
Organism: uncultured Sedimenticola sp.; assembly: GCA_964627395.1. Taxonomy (GTDB): domain Bacteria; phylum Pseudomonadota; class Gammaproteobacteria; order Chromatiales; family Chromatiaceae; genus MONJU. The sequence goes on along the minus strand of CAZVIG010000055.1, from coordinate 3,593 downwards.
GACGGCTTCGTGGTGGCGCGCCTGGCCGCCGAGGCGGGGCTGGAGGTGCAGGTGCTGCAACTGGGCGAGCGCGCGCGCATCGCCGGCGACGCGCGCCAGCACGCCGATCGCTGGGCGCAGACGGGCCGTCCCTGGCGTGACTTCGAGGGTGCCCTGCCGCGCGATGCCGATCTGATCGTGGACGCCATGCTCGGCACCGGCCTGGAGCGCGAGCTGGAGGGTGTATGGCGCGAGGCGGTGGCGGCGGTCAATGCCCATCCCGCGCCGGCGCTGGCGGTGGACGTGCCCACCGGGGTGGATGCCGACCGTGGCCGGCTGCTGGGGGAGGCGGTGCACGCCGCCGCGACGCTCTCCTTCATCGGCCTCAAGCGCGGCCTGTTCACCGGCGATGCGGTGGACTGCTGCGGCGAGGTCTTCTTCGACGCCCTGGAGGTGCCCGCGGCGGTGTACGCCAGCCAGGTGCTGAGCGCGCGCCGTGTGGATTGGGCGCAGCAGCGTACCCGGCTGCGACCGCGCCGCCGCGGCGCCCACAAGGGCGATTTCGGCCATGTCCTGGTGGTGGGCGGCGACCACGGCTTCGGCGGCGCGGTGCGCCTGGCGGGGGAGGGCGCGGCCCGCGCCGGCGCCGGGCTGGTGAGCGTGGTCACCCGCAAGCGTCATCTGCCGGGCCTGCTGGCCGCGGTGCCCGAGCTGATGGGCCACGCCACCGCGCGGCGCGAGGTGCCCGACCGTCTGCTGAACCGGGCCGACGTGCTGGTGCTGGGCCCCGGCCTGGGGCGCGAGGGCTGGGGGCGGCGCCTGTTCGCCCAGTTGCTGGAGCGGCCCGGCCCCCAGGTGCTGGATGCCGATGCCCTCAACCTGCTGGCGCGCGAGAAGCCGCGGCGACGCGACGACCGGGTGCTCACCCCCCATCCCGGCGAGGCGGCGCGGCTGCTGCAGTCCAGCGTCGAGGAGGTCCAGGCGGTCCGCTTCGCCGCGGTGGAGGCGCTGCAGCAACGCTACGGCGGGGCCCTGGTGCTGAAGGGCGCCGGCACCCCGGTGCTGGGGCCGGGACAGCGGCCGGTGGCGGTCTGTTCCGACGGCAACCCCGGGATGGCCAGCGGCGGCATGGGGGACGTGCTGTCCGGCGTCATCGGCGGCCTGATGGCGCAGGGCTGGTCGCCGGAGGAGGCGGCCGAGCTGGGAGTCTGTCTGCATGCCGCGGCGGGGGATGCGGCCGCGGCCGCGGGAGGCGAGCGCGGCCTGCTGGCGAGCGACCTGGCGCCTTTCATCCGGCGCCTGGGCAATCCCTGATGGAGCGCCTGCTGCGCGGCGAGGCGGCCCAGCTCGCCTTTGGGCGGCGTCTGGGCGAGGCGGTGACGGCGCCGGCGCTGCTGTTCCTGGAGGGCGATCTGGGCGCCGGCAAGACCACCCTGGCGCGCGGTTTCCTGAACGCCCGTGGCCACACGGGCCCGGTGCGCAGTCCCACCTACACCCTGATCGAGCCCTATGCGCTGCCGGGCGGTACCGTCTATCACCTCGACCTGTACCGCCTGGGCGACCCCGAGGAGCTGGAATACCTGGGGCTGCGGGAGATGCTCGCCGAGCGGGCGGTGCTGCTGGTGGAGTGGCCGGAGCGGGGCGCCGGCTGGCTGCCGCCGCCGGACCTGCGCCTGCATCTGGGATACGCCGAGGCGGGCGGGGCGCGCCGACTGCGCCTGGAGGCGGCCACCCCCCGGGGCGAGGCGCTGTGCTCAGCGCTTTCCGGCGGATAACTCGATCATTTTCTCAGGAAGTCTTCTTATCTGAATGTTTTTTCTGGAAAATCGAAAAATCCTGTGCTAGCTTTGGTGGCAACCAGGGGGAAACCGGGGGGTCAACCCATGCGAAACGCGACGCGAGCGCTGATTCTGTTGCTGCTGATGCCGTGCCTGGCACTGGCCGCGCAGGTGCAGGGCGTGCGCCTGTGGACCGCGCCCGATCACACCCGGCTGGTGTTCGACATCGACCAGCCGCTGCAGCACAAGGTCTTTTCACTTGCCCATCCCGACCGGCTGGTGATCGACCTGCCCAAGGCCGCGCCGGGACCGAAGCTGAAGACCGCCGGCATCTCCGACCGCCATGTGAAGGGCATCCGCTATGCGCGGCGCAAGGACGGCACCCTGCGCTTGGTGCTGGACCTGAAGCAGGCGGTACGTCCCAAGAGTTTCCTGCTCAAGCCCAAGGGGGGCTATGGCCACCGCCTGGTGGTGGACCTGTACGAAAAGACCGCGGCGCGCCCGCGGGTGGCGAAGAGCGAGCGGGACATCAGACAGTGGCGTGACGTGGTGGTCGCGATCGACGCCGGGCATGGCGGGGAGGATCCGGGGGCCCATGGCCGGGTGCATCGCACCCGGGAGAAGGATGTCACCCTGCAGATTGCCCGGCGTCTGAAGCGCGAGATCGACGCCCGGCCGGGGATGCGCGCCGTGCTCACCCGCAAGGGGGACTACTACGTCGGCCTGCGCAAGCGCATGCGCCTGGCGCGACGCTACAAGGCCGACCTGTTCATCTCCATCCATGCCGACGCCTTCCGCGATCCGCGGGTGCGCGGTTCCTCCATCTATGTGCTCTCCAACCGCGGCGCCTCCAGCGAGGCGGCACGCTGGCTGGCGGCGCGCGAGAACGCCGCCGACCTGGTGGGCGGGGTGAGCCTGGACGACAAGGACGACGTGCTCGCCTCGGTGCTGCTGGACCTCTCCCAGTCCGCCGCCCAGGAGGCCAGCCTGGCAGCGGCGCAGAAGGTGTATCGCAACCTCGGCAAGCTGGGCAAGCTGCACTCGCGGCGCATCCAGCGCGCCGGCTTCGTGGTGCTGAAGTCGCCCGACATCCCCTCGATGCTGATCGAGACCGGCTTCATCTCCAACCCCTCCGAGGAGCGCAAGCTGCGCAGCCCCGCCTATCAGAAGAAACTGGCGCGGGCCATCGCCGACGGCGTGGAGCGCTACTTCCACGATGCGCCGCCGCCCGGCACCCTGCTGGCGAAGCGCGAGAAGGACCGCCGCCCGCGCGAGCACGTGATCAGCCGCGGCGAGACCCTGTCGGTGATCGCCAGCCGCTACCGGGTGAGCCTGGCCAAGCTGCGCACCGTCAACCGCATCAAGAACGACCGGCGTATCCACGTCGGCCAGGTGCTGCGCATCCCCGAGACCTGAGCGCCGTTGCGCAGCAGGCGATCCTTAAGCAGCACTTTTGCAGTCCCTCCCCCGGTTGCGGCATTACCGTCCGGGGAAATCTCGTCCCTCCCCCGCTTGCGGGCACTGCTGTCCGAGGAAGACCAGCTCGCCATCCATGAGCCCCATGTTTTGCAAGGGATAGATGGGTTTTCGAACTCGGTGCCGACTCGAATCGCGCATCGGAATTGGCTACGGAGTGCCCCGTCCCGTCGGCGCAGCCGAGCATCGCAGGACCGGGAGCGAAAAGCGCGAGGACTGTCTGAGCGACCGCAGGGAGCGAGTTCCGCAGCGCCGCTTCCGGGCCGAGAAGCGCAGGGCACCCGGAGCGTCAGCGGAGGGCAAGCCGTCGGGGGCCCTTTCTTTTGGTTCCTTTTCTTTGGGCAAGCAAAGACAAGGCTT
>CAZVIG010000054.1:0-9993 GCA_964627395.1 uncultured Sedimenticola sp. | reverse complement strand
GCCTCGGCCACCGGGGCGTCATTGCTCCCGGTCACTGTCAGGTGCAGCTCCTGGGTGGTCGTCGCCCCGTGCTCATCGCTGATGGTCACCGGCACTACCAGCTCCTGGGTCTCGCCCTCGGCGAGGTGGTCGTAGCTGCCCTCGCCGGGGTCGAAGCGGTAGCTGCCGTCAGGTGACAGCTCGAAGCCGGCAGGCAGTTCGGCACCCTCGGCCACCGCGAAGGTCAGGCTGGCACCGGCATCGGCGTCGCTCGCCTCGACCCGGCCGGTCACAACACCTTGTCCCTCGGTGACATCGGCATGGACCTGCGCCTCGGCCACCGGCGCCTCGTTGACATCCGTCACCCCGATGTTCAGCACCTTGCTGAAACTGTTGCCGGCCGCGTCGGTCACTCGCACCGTAAGCTGGTGTTGCGCCGCCCGCTCATAGTCGAGGGCGGCGCCTTCGCGCAGCACCAGTCTGTCCCCTTGAATGGCGAACAGCCCCGAGGGATCGTCCTCGATCGCAAAGACAGGCGGAGCACCGGTGGTATCGTCGATAGCGCCGAGCAAACCGATGAGACTGCCGCCCTCGGCATCCTCTGGCACCTCGCTGGCGCTGAGGACGATATCGGTGGGCGCACGGTCAGGCGGGATGTCCGGCCCTGGATCGGCCGTTTCTGGCACAACCTCAGGGACATCGACCACCGTCTCGAGCGGGGTCTCCGCAACCGGTACGGTCATGGTTGCAGGTTCGCCGGCCTGGGGCGGCAACGATTCCGGGACAGGACTCTCCGCCGCGGACTCATTGATCTCGGGTGGTGCGGAAGGGGTCCTGCTGTCGACTGGGGCAGCAGGCCTGCTGTCCTGATGTGCCACCTGTTCGTGTTGAGAATGAGCCTGCGCCTCCGGCGGCATCTCGGGGCCCTCGCTCAACACCCCCATACTCGCGTGAGCGCTTCCCGCCTCGTCCACAGGCGCAACCGGCCCCGCACCATCACCGACATGGGACAAAGGCGCGCCGCCCTCGCGTTGCCGCGAGAACCCTTTGGGCTCGACATGCTCGCTGCCGAGCTGAATGTTCTGCAGAAACAGCTCTTCCGAGTGCTCGCCCCGGGGTGCAGCCTCGGCCGCTTCGTCCGGCTTCGGTTTTTTCGCATCGGCCTCGGCGTTGTCGAACAGAAATTCTGTCGTATCGGGGCGCTTGCCCGTGGCATGGTCTCGCGGGGAATGGGCCATCCTGATTCTCCGGTTCACATCGGAGCCAGCCCCCAAACTGCACCCTTTCTCTCGGGCGAGTGCATCGGGCTCATCATTCGGCCGATGCGCTTTTGCGGCTGGCGGTGAACCTTGGACGGCCCCGGCCCGCGGATCTTTATCGATCGGTGATTTTGCTTCTCACAAGGCGATTAAAGTTCGCCTGCCGGCTGTCGCTAAGGCCATCAGGACCCGATCAGGCCGCCATGAGAAAGACGACAGAAATATTCTCTCCCACTCACTTCCGGCCGCCCACTGCCTGGCGCCTGCCGTCGGTGCTGACTGCCTCGCTGGGTATCAACCTGCTCGCACTGATGCTGCCGATGGTGATCCTGCAGGTCTACGACCGGATCATCCCCAACCAGGCGACCGACACCTTTGCAGTCCTGATGCTGGGCATGGTGGTGGTGATCCTCATCGACACGGCGCTGCGTATCCTGCGATCCAAGATACTGAGCTGGGAGGGGGCCCGCTTCGACCATCGCAAGAGCCTCAAGGCCATGAACCGTATTCTCGACGCGGAGACCCTGCCCTTCGAGGAACATCCCACCGGCTTCTACCTGGACAAGATGCATGCGCTGGAGCAGATGCAGGAGTTCTATTCCGGGCAGTCGCTGCTGATGATCATGGACTTTCCCTTCGTGATCATCTTTCTGGCCCTGATCTGGATGATCGCAGGACCGCTGGTTCTGGTGCCCATCGCACTGCTCGCCATCTTCGGCGTCGTCTCCCTGCTCACCGGACGGCGGCTCCAGCAGGCGCTGCTGGCCCGTTCGGACATGGAGGACCGACGCCAGAACTTCCTCATCGAGACATTGCAGGGCATCCATACCATCAAGTCGATGGCCATGGAGGCTCTGATGCTGCGTCGCTACGAGCGGCTGCAGCAGCAGTCCGCGGAAAGCGTGTACGACCTGAGCCGCATCAACAGCATCGTCCAGGGGCTGGGGGCGAGCTTCTCGCAACTGGCGGTAGTGAGCTTCGTCAGCATCGGCAGCCTGTGGGTGCTGGATGGCCAGCTCACCGTGGGCGCCCTAGCCGCCGGGACCATGCTGTCCAGCCGGGTACTGCAGCCGGGGCTCAAGGCCATGGGCATATGGACCCAGTTCCAGTCGATCCGGCTCGCACGCGACAAGGTGCGCGAGCTGTTCGAACTGCCACCCGAAGATGGGGGAGAGGTGCGTTCGCGGCGGGTCATTCGCGGCGATATCCGACTGCGCAACGTGCATTTCCGCTATCCCACCCAGGATCGTGCGCTCATCGAAGGCCTCTCCCTGCATGTCAGGCCGGGCGAGGCGGTCGCCATCACCGGTGCCAACGGTGCGGGCAAGAGCACCCTGATCAATCTCATGGCCGGCTTCCTCCGGCCCGACCGGGGCGAGGTGCTGCTCGACCGGCGGGACATTCGCAGCTACGACCTGGAATACCTGCGCGCCCAGATCGGCATCGTGCCCCAGCACGGCATCCTGTTCGACGGGACCATACTGGAGAACATGACCCTCTACCGCGAAGGCAAGGCGGTGAAGCAGGCGATCCAGCTCTCGCGCCTGCTGGGTCTCGACGAGATCATCGCGCGCCTGCCCGATGGCCTGGATACCCGGGTCGGGGGTGCCGCGGCCGATGCCCTCCCCGAGGGAGTGCGGCAGAAGATCATCATGGTGCGCTCCCTGGTCGGGCTGCCCCGCGTGGTGCTGTTCGACGACGCGAACGCCAACTTCGACATCAAGAACGACAACCGCCTGCAGCGCCTGATCGCCCACCTCAAGGGTCGCCACACCCTGGTGATCGTATCGCACCGACCCTCCTTCCTCCGCCTGTGCGACCGCCAACTGGAGCTGCGTGACGGCCGGCTGCACCCGATCGCTCCGGTGCAGCAGCCACCGCGCCAGGTGGTGGAGGGGGTGGCCTGATGGGCATGGCAGAGGCTTCACTGCCCCGAATCGGTGCGCCATCCCGCTCCCTGCCGCTGTCCGAGCGGCTGGCCGATGCGCTGCGCCACGGCAGAACCGAGGGCCTGCAGTTCGAATCCCCGTTCGCGAACGCCCTGTTGCCGCTGCTGCAGGAACTGGGCTGGCGCAACTATGCACGGGAGCTGGTCGAGGCCCTGCCCCATTTCTCCGACGACATCGACCTGGTCGACCTGCGCAACATCCTGGTGACCTTGGGCTACGAGAGTTCGCCCTTCACCGCCAGGGCAGGCGACATCAAGCCCGAACTCTATCCCTGCCTGTTCGTCGGAGACCAGGGCGAGGTGCTGGTGCTCGGCGAACCGACCGAGAACGGAATCCGTTACTACGACGCCAACCGGGCCGCCCCCGGCGAGGACGACATCCGCGCGCTGCACGGCACCGCCTATGCCTTTACCGACACCCACCCGAGCCACGGCTTCTCGGCGGGCACGCGCACCGACCAGCCCTGGTTCGCACAACTGCTGCAGCGCTTCCGCGGACTGATCGCCCACCTGCTGGGCATGACCTTCCTGATCAACCTGGTGGCGCTGCTGACCCCGCTGTTCGTGATGGTGGTCTATGACAAGGTGATCGGCGCCCGTTCACCGGATACCCTGCCCTATCTGGTTTCCGGGGTGATCATCCTGATGCTGGCGGACCTGCTGATGCGCTACCTGCGGGCACGCCTGCTGGGCTCTGTTGCCGGCAGGCTGGACTACCTCATCGGGGTCGAGACTTTCCGCCAGTTGCTGTACCTGCCGCCGCTGTACACCGAACGCTCGACCGTGGCGGCCCAGCTTTCGCGCCTGCGGCAGTTCGATTCGGTACGCGATTTCTTCACCGGCCCGAATGCCGCGATCGCCCTGGAGCTGCCGTTCGCGGTGTTGTTCATCGGGGTGATCGCCCTGGTGGCCGGCTGGATCGCACTGATCCCGCTGGCGATGATCGTGGTCTATGTCCTGATGGGGCTGCTCTGGTTCCCCCACCTGGAGAGCCAGATGCAGCGTTCGGGCCGGGCGCGTTCGGACAAGCAGCGGATGCTGATGCAGACCCTCGCGGGACGCCGCGAGATCAAGGCGATCGGCGGGGAATCGGTCTGGTGGGAACGCTTCCGCGAGGTCTCCGGGGAGGCGGTCATGGCCAGCCACCGCAGCCACGCGAGCAACAACCTCATGCACCATGTCGCCCAGGGCCTGATGACCCTGTCGGGGGTCGGAGTGATCGGCTTCGGCACCCTCTCGGTCATCGCGGGAGAGATGAGCGTCGGCGCCCTGATCGCCACCATGGCGCTGGTGTGGCGGGTGCTGTCGCCCCTGCAGAGCGGCTTTCTCGCCTTTCCCCGCCTGCAGCAGACGCTCCGGGCGATCCGCCAGATCGACCAGATGATGCGGCTCGCACGCGAGCGCGACCAGGGGCACTCGGGCCTCATACTGGAGCGCCTGAGCGGACGCATCCGTGCCGACCGGGTGAGCTTCCGCTACGCCCCCGACCAGGACCCGGCCCTGCTGGGAGTCAGCTTCGATGCCGCCCCAGGCGAGATCGTGGCGATCGCCGGCAACACCGGCTCCGGGAAATCCACCCTGCTGAAGCTGATCGCCGGCATGTACCAGCCGCAGGCGGGATCGCTCACCATGGACGGCATGGACATCCGCCAGATCAACGCCATGGACCTGCGCCGCGCCATCGCCTATGTGCCCCAGGAGACACATCTGTTCCATGGCACCATCGCGCAGAACATTCGCCTGAACAATGCCCTCGCCACCGACCGCCAGCTACAACTGGCGGCGGCAGAAGCCGGCATACTGGAAGACATCCTGAAACTGCCCGACGGCTTCGACACCCGCATCGGCGACAGCGCCACCGAACACCTGCCGCCGGGCTTCCTGCGCGCCCTGGCGATGGCCCGGGCCTTCGTCAGCCCGGCGCGCATCCTGTTGCTGGACGAGCCGGGCGCCTCCCTGGACCAACAGGCCGACCGGCGATTCATGGAGCAACTCAAACGCCTGCGCGGACGCCGCACCGTCATCATGGTGAGCCACCGGCCCAGCCATATCCGGCTGGCCGACAGGGCGGTACTGCTGGAGCAGGGCATGGTGCAGTTCGTCGGTTCGCCCGACCAGGTCGTCTCACGCATGCTGGAGCTAGCCCAATGACCCAGAGCAGCACCCTTGCCTCGGCCCGCATGGGCGACGCGCCCCGCGCCCGGGCGCGCTTTCTCGCCCAGGCCATCGCCCTGGAGGAGCAGCCGCCCTCCTCCCTGGTCCGCAGCGCCATCTATCTGGCGATCGGCCTGCTGGTGGCGGCGGTCGCCTGGGCCTGGTCCACCGAGGTGAACGAGGTGGCGAGCTGCCGTGGCGAGGTGATACCCGCCGGGCTGATCCACGACATACAGCACCTGGACGGCGGCATGGTGCGCGAGATCCTGGTGCGCGACGGCGACCGGGTGCGCCAGGGGCAGCCCCTGCTGCGCTTCGCGCCGCCCGACTCGCAGACCGAGCTGGACCAGGCGCGCATCCGCAAGGCCACACTGGAGCTGCAGGCCGAGCGCCTGCAGGCCATCATCGAGGGGCGGGCGCCGAAGATCGACCCGGAGACCAGCTCCTTCCCGGACCTGGCCCGCAAGCAGCTCACCATCTACCAGGCACAGCGGGACAGCCATGCCAGCGAGGTGAAGGTGATCGAGGCGCAGATCCAGCAGCGGCTCACCGAGCTGCGGCGCCAGCAGGCCCAGGTCGGCGGGCTCAAGAAGGAGATCGTCCTGCTCGAGGAGCAGGTCAGGATCCGCAGCCGCGGGGTCAAGAGAAAGCTGATAGCGCGCACCGAGCTGCTGGCGACCCAGGCCCGCCTGGCGGAGGCGCAGCGCGAGCTGCGCACCCTGCGCAACAGCATCGCGGTCGCGCGCTCTGCCTGGGAAGCGGCCCGCCAACAACTGCTGGAGTTGCAGGCCGGCTTCCGCAGGGACCTGGAGGTCGAAGCCGGCAAGGTGGCCGCACAACTGGCCGAGGTCGAGCAGACCCTGATCCGCCTGCGGACCCGGGTAGACCGGCTGGTGGTGCGGGCACCGGTGGACGGCATCGTGCAGGGGCTGTCGATCACGCGCATCAACGCAGTGGTAAAGCCCGGCCAGGTGATCATGCAACTGGTGCCGGTGCATGACGAACTGATCGTGGAGGCGCGCATTCCGCCCGACCAGATCGGCCACATCCACCAAGGCCAGAAGGCGGTGGTCAAGATCGACAGCTACAACCCGTCCCGTTTCGGCACCGTGGAGGGCGAGGTCCAGCGCATCTCCGCCTCCACCTACCTGGACGAACGGCGCAATCCCTACTACCGGGCCGAGATCCACCTGCACGAGAACCACCTCGGCGACGACCCGGATCGGCTGCGCATCATTCCGGGGATGACCGTCACGGCCGACATCACCACCGGCTCCAAGACCATCCTCGACTATCTGCTACGCCCGGTAACGCGCGGCTTCGCCAACGCCTTCCACGAACGGTAGTCCGGTACCCGAGCGCCATGCCCCCGGCGGTCATCTGGGCGGTGTGGAACGGGGTTCTGAATGTCACCGGGGACCGAAGCCCGAGGGAGACGCCGATTCGAGGGGAACGGGCCTAATACGCCGGGCACGCGGCCCCGAGCGCTACAGCAGCATCGAGGTGTCGGACTCGAAGGGCGCCTCGCGCTCCTCCTCCTCGCGCAGACGCTGCACCAGCTTGCGGAGCTGGGCCAGTTCCGTTTCTGCCAAGCCGAAGCGCAGATAGCGGTCGGTGCGGCGCAGCACCTCCTCCAGGCGCTGGTTGCGCTGGTGGAGATACAGCAGCGTGTGCGCCAGGTGGTGGGGATCCACGTCGTGCCCGCGCATCCGCTCGGCAGCGGACAGGGCCTGTTCGATCTGTTCCGGGTCGGGCTTGTTCATGGGCCTCGCTCAGCTCTCGTCGTGCCGTGGGCCGCGGTGGCGCAGGGCCTGGCTCTGGCAGCGCAGCACGTGGCGGATGATCAGGTCGCGGTCCTGCTCCCGCAGATGGGTAAAGGCGACCCGCATGCGGTAAGCAAAACCGGCTTCCTCGCCTTCCGGCACCGGCTCGCAGTCCACCACGTCGCCGTAGAGCAGCACCCCGGTGAAGGAGGGGAACAACAGCATGCGGATCTCCAGCACCTGGCCCGGGGTGTAGCAGTCGTCCACCAGCACCCGCATGCCGCCGGCGCTGAGATTGACCGGATGCGCCGGCTGATCCACCAGCTCGGTGTCGCCGGCGATCAGGGCGCGCCCCAGGACCTCGATCTTGCGATCCAGGGCCTTGAGATAGGCGGCCACGTCCGGATCGCTGTTCTCGATACGGCGCATGCTCACCACCATCTCGGCGCTGATCGCGGCCAGACTGGACATCACCGTGAAACCGCTCGCCTGGTCGCGCTGCAGACGCGCATCCAGGTCGTTCTGCTCCTCGGGCGGCACCGGCCGCAGGCTGAGGCGGATGGCGTCGTCCACCCGGAAATATTCGCGGCGGTCCTCCGCCAGGGCCTTGTCGTCCCGCTCACTCATCTGCCTTTCCTCCGGCCGCGTCGCTGCTCACCGTGATCTTCTCGCCTTCCTCGTCCCTGCCACGCAGTATGATCAGCTCCACGCGCCGGTTCTTTGCACGCCCCTGGGGCGTGTCGTTGCTGGCGATGGGACGGGTATCGGCGAAGCCCTGCACCACCACCCGCTTCTGGTCCAGCTTAGGGTTGCGCAGCAGCGCATGCAGCACCGTCACCGCGCGCGCCGACGACAGCTCCCAGTTGGAACGGAAGCGACCGGTTCGGATGGGGATGTTGTCGGTGTGCCCCGCCACCAGGATCTTGCCGGGGCGAGTAGCCAGCACCTGGGAGATACGGTCGATCACCTTGTAGAAACCGGGATCCAGGCGCGCGCTGCCGGAACCGAAGGAGCCCTTCTCCTGGATGCGGATGATGATCTTCTTGTCTTCCTTCTCCAGGCTGATCAACCCTTTGTCGATCTGTTCCTTGAGCGCCTCTTGCAGCTCCGCGAGCTGGTCCTGCAGCTCCTTCTCGATCACCTGGTCGGCGATCTTCATCGCCTGCTGTTTGCTGATCTCGGCGTCGCTCTCGCCATCCTTGATCTTGACGTTCTCCTTCTCGACATCGGAGGTCTCCTGGCGGATCTCGGCGATCACCGACTGCTCGGAGATGGACGGACTCCATTCCTGCTTGATCACGCTCACCCCCTTGACGATCTCGGCGGCGGGTATCTCGCGCTGCACGCCGAAGGCGTCCTTCATGGATTCGGCCATTTTCTTGAAGCGGATGGCATCCATGGTGGCGAATGAGAGCAACAGGACGAAGAAGCACATCAGCAGCGACATCAGGTCGGCGAAGGTGCCCAGGTAGGCGGGCAGGCCCTCTTCGCAGGGGGGACACTTGTCGGCCATGTCACTCGTCTCCCGGGCGCTTCTTCTGCGGCAGGTAGGTGGAGAGCAACTGCTCCAGCACCTTGGGGTTCATGCCCTCCTGGATGCCGGCGATGGTCTCCATGATCAGCGACTTGTTGGTGCGCTCGATGGCCGTGGCGCGCGCCAGCTTGTCGGCGATCGGCTGGGCGAAGGCGTTGGCGATCACCGCCCCGTACAGCGTAGTGAGCAGGGCCACCGCCATGGCGGGGCCGATAGCGGCCGGGTCGGACATATTGGCCAGCATCTGCACCAGGCCCACCAGGGTGCCGATCATGCCCATCGCCGGGGCCATGGTGGCCATGTTCTTGAACATGTTGATGCCCACCTCGTGCCGCTCCAGCATCAGGTCGATCTCCTTGTTCAGCATGCGCTGCACCAGCGCCGGATCGTGCCCGTCCACGCACAGGCCGATGCCGCGCTTCATGAAGTCGTTGCTGATCTCCTGCCCCTCCAGTGCCAGCAGGCCGTTCTTGCGCGCGATATCCGCCAGGGCCACGCCTTCCTCGATCAGCTTCTTGGGGTCGTCCACCTTGTAGAAGAAGGCCTTCATACCCACCGCGAAGGAGCCCAGGAAGTCTCCCAGGGACACCTGCATCAGGGTCACCATGAAGGTGCCGCCGATCACGATCAGAATCGACGGCACGTCCACGAACATCATCACGTCGCCGCCGGTGGCGATGGCCCCGATGATGATGCCGAACCCGCCCAGCAGGCCGACCAGTGTTGCGATGTCCACGCGCTACCTCCCTCGCATCTGCAGTCGTATCATGCCCGTGCGGCATGCTTGCTCTGCGGGGTTTAGCGGTCGCGCCGGCCAGAACTTTAGTTCCACGAGCAAGCCCGCGGGAGGAGACACCGCCATGAACCGAGACCGGCTGCCGGTACTGATCACCGGCTGTTCCAGCGGCATCGGCCACGCCGTGGCCCACGGCCTGAAGCAGCGCGGCTTTCCGGTGATCGCCAGCGCGCGGCGCGGTGCCGACGTGGCGCGTTTGCAGGGCGAGGGGCTGCAGGCGGTGCGCCTGGACCTGGACGATCCCGCAAGCGTGGAGGCCGGCTTCCAGACCGCCCTGGCGCTCACCGACGGCCGTCTCTACGGGCTGTTCAACAACGGTGCCTGGGGACTGCCCGGCGCGGTGGAGGACCTGTCGCGAGACGCCCTGCTGGCGCAGCTCCAGACCAACCTGCTGGGCTGGCACCAGCTCACCTGCCTGGCGATACCGGTGATGCGTGCCGCCGGAGAAGGCCGCATCGTGTACAACAGCTCGGTGCTGGGGCTGGTGGCGATGCCCTTCCGCGGCGCCTACAACTGCTCCAAGTTCGCCCTCGAAGGGCTCACCGACACCCTGCGCCTGG
>CAZVIG010000053.1:0-10011 GCA_964627395.1 uncultured Sedimenticola sp. | reverse complement strand
CCCCCACCCCTGCGCCGGCGCCCGAACCGCCCTCGGCGGAGCCCGCGCGGGAGGCGGCGCCCAACGGCGGCGGCCTGATCAAGCGCATCATCAGCAGCATCTTCACCCCGCGCAGCACCAGCGAGGCGCCCGCCGAGGCAGCACCGGAGGCGGAAGCGGATACCGCCGAGACGCAACCCGCTGCCCGCCGCCCGGCACGCAACGGCAACCGCTCCGGCAGCCGCTCGCGCAACGGCCGCGGCGGTCGCAGCCGTTCGCGCCGTGACGCCGGCGGCCAGCAGGGACGCCGACAGGAGGACAAGAGCACTTCCGACAAGGGGGAGAAGCCTTCAGAACCGGAAAGGAACAAGCAGGATCAGGAGGCCGCCGGCGAGGGCGACAAGCCGCGCCGCAGCTCGCGCCGTGGCCGCCGCGGCGGTCGCCGCCGGCGCGGCGGATCCGGCGGCAACGCCCAGGCCGGTGGCAATCCGGCACAGGCCCAGGGCGAAAAGGCATCAGAAGGCGGCACCGCCGAGGGCGGCGCCCCCAAGGCGCCGGCCGAAAAGCCCTCCACCCCGGCGGCGGAGCAGCCCAAAGTCGAGGCCAAGTCCGGCGACAGCCGCAAGCCCGCCGCCGAAAAGCCGCAGCAGCAGCCCAGCAGCACCGGCGAGGGTGGTGATGCCAAGGCCGCTGCCACGGAAAAGGCGGTCCCTGCGGCAGCGAAAACGGAAAAGGCCCCTGCAAAGACCGAGCAGAAGGCTCCCGCGGCGAAGAGCCAGCCAAAGACCGAGCAAAAAGCTCCCGCAAAGGCAGGGAATGCGGAGAAAAAGGCTCCGTCTCCGGCCGCCGAACCGGCCCAGGCGCCCAAACCGGTTCCACCGGCTGGCGAAACCAAGCCGGCACCGGCCACGGCGGAAAAACCCGCTCCCAAGGAAGCTGCGCCTGCGCCGAAGCCAGAGCCGGCTCCACCTGCAGCCGACAAGCCTGCCCCGGCCGGCGAGGCCCCTAAACCCAAGGCATCCGGCGGCGAAGGCGACGGCTGAGTCCGCGTTCTTCACCTGGCATGGCCAGTCGTCGCGGGAAAGAGGCTGTCGCCCTTCATCCCCGGCACCGCTGTCGGGGACATGAACATGGCGTCGTTGCCACAGTGCGGCACGCCATCTTGAAGCAGCACCTTTGCAGCCCCTCCCCCGCTTGAGGGGGAGGTTGGGAGGCGAATCAGCCGCCGACTCCGATACACGATTCGAGTCGGTTCACATCAATGGGCTGACCACTCTCCGAATTCAGGATGAGGTGGCGTTCGACCGGAAACGCAGTCTTTTTCGGGACACTCCGAGTACACCGACGATGCCCGAGGCGAACAGCCAGAACGCAGCCGGCAGGGGCACGGCGCTCACCTTGAGTTCCACGCCATCGAACCCCACGATGGGCAGCTGGTCCCCGCCGTAATCGCTGAACAGGCCGCCATAGTCGTTGCCATCTGCGCCGGTCCAGGTGTAATAGGCATCTATGACGGTCGCAGGATCGATGTCCTTGAGCTGGGGGCCTGCATAGGTCGAATCCCAGTTACTGATCCTTGTCTCCAGTTCGATATCGATGGCAGCGATTTCATCCTTGCGGCTGTCCCATTGGTCCCACCAGGAGAAGTTCCTGTTGTTCTGCCAGACCCAGCCTGCCTGCGACCAGGTTCCACTGCCAAGGCCATAAAATACGTTCCCTCTAGCATCTACGAGATTAATGGAAAGATACTGATCGAGCGAATACTCGTAGGTGCCGGTGTTGTCTTCCACGACCAGGGCAAGATTGTCGTTTCGCGTCCAGGCCGAAATGAAAATATCCTCCAGCTTGCCACTGTAGGCGGAAAGGTCGAAGCGGCCTTGGGTCAGTCGATAGGTCGGCGGGTAGCTGCCGTTGGCAAGATCCGTGGGATCGGCAGGCAAAACGCTCAGATCCAATTCGAAATAATGCTCGCCTTCGGGTGCTTTCGGGGGGTTGATCACGGCCGCGTAGTCATCGACGAACGAGGTTTGGGAACTCGTCCAGCCGGTAAGACTGCCAGCTTCGGCACCGGGATTGGTGACGGGAATGTCGAAAATGGCTGCCTGGCTGGCGGCAACGGCGCCCATCATGATGGCGGTGAAAAGGACGGACCGGGTCATCCCCATGTGCGGTACGTTCATATTTGGCCTCCTGGTGGTGTGTTCTTATAAGTGAGTGGACATCGGAGCCCAAAGAACCGAAGCAAAAATCACGCCTTCAACCGCTTTCCGCGTATTGTCAATGGGTTATATAGATGCCATCGGCCATGCCGGAACAATGGTGTAAAAAAACCGGACAGTGTCGATGGCCTGCTTGCGCATTTCCCGGGAAAACCATGGAAATCCGGTGGCCCTGCCGTCAACGGATCCTCTTCACGGTCCCGCGTCGCTCGCTCAGAGCCGTTGCCGAATGTCCTCCAGTAACCCGCGTGCGGCCTCCTCCACCAGATCGAAGACGTGCTCGAAGCCCTGGGGGCCGCCGTAGTAGGGGTCGGGCACCTCGCGCTCCGGTCGCTGCGGTGCGAAGTCGAGGAACAGTCGCAGCCGATCTTCACGTCCCGGCGGGCACAGTTCGCGCAGGATGGCCAGGTTCTCCTCGTCCATCGCCAGCACATAGTCGAAGCGCTCGAAGTCCTCGGGGCTCACCTGGCGCGCGCGCAGGTCGGAGAGGTCGATGCCGCGGTTGCGTGCCGTGGCCTGGGCGCGCTGGTCCGGCGGATTGCCCACGTGGTAGGCGTGGGTGCCGGCGGAATCGATCTGGATGGCGTCCTCCAGCCCCTCGCGGCGCACCAGCTCGCGGAAGACCCCGTGGGCGGTGGGGGAACGGCAGATGTTGCCCATGCAGACGAACAGAACCTTTACCATGTTGATCACTCTCTAATTCATGAAAAACCGACGAGGGACGGCCCATGACCTCCCCCCTGCACCGCAATCTGCGCAGGCTGGTGGGCAGACGCTATCGCTATCTGTCCGACGACTGGCTGCTGATCGACATCCTCGGTGACGAGGACTGCGTGGTGCTGCAGCGACTGCCCGACGGCTCGCCCGACCCGCTGCAGGCGGACCAGTACGGGCATGCCCGACGCCGCGTGCCCGAGACGCTCACCCTGCCCATCTCCAGCCCGGACGACCCGGATACCTATTCCGAGGAGCTGCTGCTGTTGTTCGAAGGCGCTATCGACTGATAGTGCGCCTGCACCCGGCGGTAGTCCGCCTCGGTGTCCACCCCGGCGGGCGGGGCCTGATCCACGATGCCCACCGCGATCCGTTCGCCCTGCCACAAGACCCGGAGCTGCTCCAGGCATTCCTGTTCCTCGATCGGTGCCGGCGGCCAGCTCACGTAGCGGTGCAGGAACCCCACGCGATAGGCATACAGGCCCAGATGGCGGTACATGCCGCCGGCATCTGCGGTCCCGGCCTCGAAGGTGCCGCGCTTCCAGGGGATCGGGGCGCGGCTGAAGTAGAGCGCCATGCCCTCGCGGTCGGCGACCAGCTTGACCGCATTGCTGTCGAATACCTCCTCGGCCTGCAACGGCACCCCCAGGGTGGCCATCGCCGCCAGCGGGTGTTCGGTCAGCACCCCCGCCACCCGTTCCAGCAGCGCCGGCGGCATCAGGGGCTCGTCGCCCTGCAGGTTGACCACCACCTCGTCGTCGCCCCAACCGAGGATGCGCGCCACCTCGGCGATGCGGTCGGTGCCGCTCTGATGTTCGGCGGCGGTGAGGCAGGCTTCCACCTCGATATCGCCCACCGCCTCGGCGATGCGCGGGTCCTCGGTGGCCACCACCACGCGCGCCGCCCCGCTCTCCAGGGCGCGCTGGCAGACGTGCCAGATCATGGGCCGGCCGGCGATCTCCAGCAGGGGCTTGCCCGGCAGCCGCGTGGAGGCGTGGCGCGCCGGGATCACGACATGGAAGCTCACTGGTCTTCCACTTCCTCGTCGGCGGGCAGCTCGCGCGCCTCCTCGGGCAGCATCACCGGGATGCCGTCGCGGATGGGAAAGGCCAGGCGATCGACCCGGCACACCAGTTCGCCCGCCTTCTTGCGGTACACCAGGCGGCCCTTGCAGATGGGGCAGACCAGGATCTCGAGCAGCTTCTTGTCCATGGGGTTTCCTCTCGGCAGGGGTTCTAACCGGTCCGCTCCAGCAGCAGTTTCTTGAGCCGGTGCACGAAGGCGGCCTCGGGCTGTACGTCCACCTGCACCACCCAGGCGTCGTCCCGCGGGCCCAGACGCCGGCATTTTACGGCATCCTTCTCGGTCATGAGCAGCGGCAGGTCGTCGTCCCAGGCCAGGTCCTGCGGGCGGTAGTCATGGTGATCGGGAAAGGCCACCGCTTCCACCTGCAGGCCGTGGCGCCGCAGCATCTCGAAGAAGCGTTCCGGATTACCGATCCCGGCGATGGCGCGCACCCGGCGCCCGCGCAGCTCGTCCAGCTCGCGCACCCTCCGAGGGTCGTGCAGCGCCACCAGACGCGGCGCGCGCAGGCGCATCCGGAAGCCGCCCGGCACCGGCTCGCCGCTGCACACCACCAGATCCACCGAACCCAGTCGGGAGCGCGGTTCGCGCAGCGGACCGGCGGGCAGCATCAGGCCGTTGCCAAAGCCGTAGCTGCCGTCCACCACCGCGATCTCGATGTCGCGCTCCAGGGCGAGGTGCTGCAGGCCGTCGTCGGAGAGCACGATGTCGCAATCGGTATGGGCGAGCAGCGCGGCGACCGCCGCAGTACGGTCCGGGCCCACGCATACCGGACGGCCGGTGCGGCGCGCCAGAACCACCGCCTCGTCGCCGACGCTGGTGGGATCGCTGTCGGCACGCACCTGTTGCGGCCAGTGGCGCGCCCTGCCCCCGTAGCCGCGCGAGACGATCCCGGGACGCCACCCCAGCTCCGACAGCCACTCGGCCAGCCAGATCACCAGCGGCGTCTTGCCGCTGCCGCCCACGGTGAGGTTGCCCACCACGATCACCGGGCGGTCGGCGCGATAACGGGGACGCAGGCCCAGGCGATAGGCGAGGCGGCGTCCGGCCACGACGGCGCGGAACAGCAGTGAGAAAGGCATACCGAACAGCGCCAGCGGCCCGATCCGCCGCCACTGGGACTCGACCCAGCGCGAGAGATGCCGGGAACGCGCCACCTCAGGGCTTTTCGCCGGGCTCCCCGGCGGTGACGCTGAGACGCGACATGCCGAGCTGACCGGCCACGTCCATCACCGTCACCATCGCCTGCAGGGGCGCCTTGCGGTCGCCGGTGACGATCAGCGGAATCTCCTTGTGGCCGTCGGCGATCTTCTCGATGGCGCGCCGCAGGGTGGGGGCGTCGTGCGAGACCAGTTCCCGGTCGTTGACGTAGAAATGGCCCTTGGCATCGATGGTCACCTCGATGCGGTCAGGCGTGGCCTCCTTCTTCTCTACCGACTCCGCCGAGGGCAGGTCCACCTTGAGCTGGGTCTGGCGGTCGAAGGTGGTGGAGACCATGAAGAAGATCAGCATCAGGAACACCACGTCGATCAGCGGCGTGATGTCCACCCGGGGCGGTTCGGGACGGCGCGGGCGCAGGTTCATGGTTCAGCGCTCCCGCTCGCCATGCATCACCTCGATCAGTTTCAGCGCCTCCGCCTCCATGGCGATCACCAACTGATCCACCCGGCCGCTCAAATAGCGGTGGAAGATCAGCGCCGGGATGGCGACGCTTAGACCGGCCGCGGTGGTGATCAGGGCCTCGGAGATGCCTCCCGCCAGCACCGCGGGATTGCCCACCCCGGCGGTGGTGATGGCGGCGAAGACCTTGATCATGCCGATCACGGTGCCCAGCAGGCCGAGCAGCGGCGCGATGGCGGCGATGGTACCGAGGGTGTTGAGGTAGCGCTCCAGCTCGTGCACCACCTGCCGGCCCTCTTCTTCGATCGCCTCCTTCATCACCTCGCGCGGATGGTCGCGGTTGAGCAGGCCGGCCGCCAGGACACGCCCCAGGGGCGAGCTGTCGCGGATGGTGGCGATGTGCGCGGTGGTGAGCTTGCCCTTCTGGTAGAGCTGCCAGATACGCGCCACCAGATTCTCGGGAATCACCCGCCGTACCCGCAGCGCCCAAAGCCGCTCCACTACGATGGCCATGGCGATCACCGAGCAGGCGATGATGGGCCACATCAGCAGGCCGCCTGCCTTCACCAGTTCGAACACGCGCGCTCCTCGTTCTTCATCCGTCGCGAATTGGCGAATCATACTGGATGCCGGCATCGGCCCCAAGCGCGGCGCCGTCGCCTCCGGGCAGCAGTTCACAGGGACGGTCGCCGGGCAGCCAGTAATGCGGCGCCCGGCTCCGCTGGGTGCGGATGCGCACCGGGCCCTCGCGGGGGAACTCGGCTTCGATGGCGCCGCAGCCGTCGGTGCGCCAGCGCCGCGCACCGATCGCGGCCCAGCGCCGGTCCACCTCCGGCCGCGGAAAGCGGTAGCGATTGCGGTAGCCGGCCGAATAGATCACGTTGCGCGCCCGTACCGCGCGCACGAAGGCCGGCGACGAGGAGGTGCGGCTGCCGTGGTGTCCGGCCACCACCAGCTCCAGCGGCGCCAGTGCGCTCAAACGGCGCGCCAGCACTCGCTCCACCGCCGCCTCGGCGTCGCCGGTGAGCAGGGCGCGACCGCCCTGTCCCTCCACCAGCAGCACGCAGGATGCGTTGTTGCCGTGCCGCCTGGCGCTCCAGCGCGGTTGCAGGAAGCGAAAACGCACCCCGTCCCAACGCCAGACGTAGTCGGCGGGACAGCGCGCCGCCGACACCACCACCCGGTCCGGCTCGCCGGCGAGCACCGCATCCACCGGAAAGTCCCGCAGCAGGGGCGCCGCGGCGCCGGCATGGTCCTTGTCGCCATGGCTGAGCACCAGCAGGTCCACCCGGCGCGCGCCCTGGTGGCGCAGCCAGGGGATGAGCGCCACATCGGCCAGATTGAAGCCGCCCGGATAGCCGGGGCCGGTGTCATAGACCAGCCAGTGGCTGCGGGTCTGCACCACCGCCGACAGGCCCTGGCCCACGTCCAGTACGGTGAGCCGGAATTCGCCCGGCGCCAGCCGGGGCGCCGGCGGCAGATGCAGCAGCACGAGCAGCGCCAGCGCCGCCATGCGCGCCCGTCCGGGAAGCAGCAGCCCACCCCAGGCGCCCAGCGCCAGCAGGCCGATCAGCAACGGCGACACGGCCGGATGCCCGCTCGTGCCCGCCCAGCCGGCGGCCGCATCCAGCCCCTCCCAGGCCCGTTCCAGCAGCGCTGCGGCACCGACCGGCACCGCCTTCGCCGTCGGCAGCAGCCAGGCGAGCAGCGCGCTGCCCAGCGCCAGGGGGAGCAGTAGCAGGCTGAACAAGGGCACCGCCACCAGGTTCACCAGCGCCCCCAAGGGCGCGGCGGGCATCTCGAAGGCCAGCAGCAGCGGATAGAGCGCCAGGGTGATGCCGCCCTGCAGCAGCGGCCAGCGCAGCCAGGCCGGGCGTCCGCGAAGCTGCGGCAGCAGCGCCAGGATCGCCGCCACCGCGCCGAAGGAGAGCCAGAAACCCGCATCGCCTACCGCAGCGGGCTGGATCGCCAGCACCGCCAGCAGCACCAGGGCGAAGGCCTCGGCGCGCCCCAGATGCCGCCGCTGCCACAGCAACAGGGCGGCCACCGCCAGCATCAGCAGGGCACGTTGCGCCGGCAGGCCCAGACCCGACAACAGTGCATAGACGGTGGCCGCGGCGAGACCGGCGACCGCTCCGGCGAGCAGCGCCGGCACCCGGGCCGCGAGCGGGGTGCGCCGCCAGCCCCAGACCACCAGTCCGCCGACCAGCCCCGCCGCCAGGCTCACATGCAGCCCGGAAATGGCCACCAGGTGGCTGGTGCCGGTGGCGGCGAGGACGCGCCGCATGTCGGCATCCAGCTCGCTGCGGTCGCCCAGCACCAGCGCCAGCAGCAGCGCGCGCCCGGGACCGGGCGCCACTGCCTCCCGCAGCCGCCCGCCCAGGGCCTGGCGCAGCCGAGCCAGCCGGCAGCAGGCGCCCGTGGCCAGGAGGCGCCGCTCGCCTTTCGCCACATAGCCGCGATAGCGGATGCCCTGGCGCCACAGCCAGCCGGCATAGTCCCAGCCGCCGGGGTTACGGTAGCTCTGAACCGGCTTGAGACGCACCGGCACCGACCAGGCCTGTCCGGCGGCCAGCGACGGCGGATCGCGCCAGCTCAGGCGCACCCGCCAGTCGCCATCGGCCTCGCCGCGGGGATCCGGATCCTCCAGGCGCCGGATGCGCGCGATGAAACGGGCACGGCCTTCACGCACCACGGGCACGGATACGATTTCCAGCCGCGCCTGCAAGGTCCGGCCATCCGGGGGCCAGGGCAGCTCGGGCGGCTGCTGCCACAGGGCCATCGCCGCCGCCCAGCCCCAGCCGGCCAGGGCACAGGCCGGCAGTTGCAGCCAGGCGAGGCGGCCGCGCGTCACCCACAGGATCGCCACGGCGGCAGCGACCGCAGGAATCGTCAGCCAGGGTGAAGGCAGACGGGCGCTGGTCTGCAGCAGGCAGGCACCGACGAGAAAGGCACCGACCTTCCATGGCACGGCGGGTTCCTCCTGGATCCTTTGCCATCAAGGATATTCCGGTACTGTCGATATGGTCAAAGACGCGGCGGCATGCTTCAATGGCGGGTGACCCGCCGCCGTTCCCCAGGTCGCACATCCATCAGTCCATGCCGCGAAAACTGCTCCAGCGCTATACGCCCGATGCCGACACGGTACGCAACCACCGGCATCTGCGCTGGCTGTCGCGCTTTCTCGCCGATCCCAACCTGTTCCACATGAACCGCCGCTCGGTGGCGGGCGCCTTCTCGGTGGGTCTGTTCTGGGCCGCCATCCCCATCCCCTTCCAGATGATCGCCGCCGCCCTGACCGCCATCCTGGTGCGGGTCAATCTGCCCATCTCGGTGGCCCTGGTATGGCTGACCAATCCGGTCACCATGCCCCCGGTGTTCTACTTCAACTATCTGGTGGGCACCTGGATCTTGGGGCGTCCAAAGGACGTGGGCGAGTTCCACATGACCCTCGAGTGGATCGGCTCACAGCTCCATGCCATCTGGCTGCCGCTGTACGTGGGGAGCGCGGTGGTGGGGGTGGTCGCCGGGCTGCTGGGCTATGTGATCGTGCGCGGCCTGTGGCGCTGGCACCTGGTGCGCCACTATCAGGCCCGCCGACGCCGGCGCGCCGCACGCCGCAGCGGCTGAACCGGGGGCACCCGCGGAAATCAGTCCAGCGTCACCAGCCGCCCTTCGCGCAGCTCCATCACCTGCTGCATGCGCCCGGCCAGGTCGTGGTCATGGGTGACGATCACCAGGGCGGTACCCAGTTCACGGTTCATCTCCAACAGCAGCTCGTATACCGACTGCGCGGTGCCCGGATCCAGGTTGCCGGTGGGTTCGTCAGCGAGCACGCAGGAGGGGCGCGTGACCAGGGCGCGCGCGATGGCGGTGCGCTGACGTTCGCCGCCCGACAGCTCCGCCGGCTTGTGTTCCAGGCGACTGCCCAGCCCCACTCGTTCCAGCATCTCGGTGGCGGTCCGGGCGGCGGCGCGCGCCCGGTCGCCACGCACCAGGAGCGGCATGGCGACGTTGTCCAGGGCGGTGAACTCGGGCAGCAGGTGGTGGAACTGGTAGATGAAGCCGATGTGGCGGTTGCGCAGGCGTCCGCGCGCCACCTCGGGGAGGCCGCTGAAGGGCTGCCCCGCCAGTCTGACCTCGCCGCGGTCGGGCCGCTCCAGCCCGCCCAGGCAGTGCAGCAGGGTGCTCTTGCCCGAACCGGAGGCGCCGACGATGGCGAGCTGACGGCCGCGCGGTACGCTCAGGTCCACGCCGCGCAGCACCTCCACCAGGGCGGGTCCCAGCCGGAAGGCCTTGCACAGGCCGCTCGCCTCGAGCACCGCATCACTCATAGCGCAGCGCCTCCGCCGGCTCGGTGCGATAGGCCCGCCAGGCCGGATAGAGGGTCATCAGC
>CAZVIG010000052.1:0-10012 GCA_964627395.1 uncultured Sedimenticola sp. | reverse complement strand
TGCGCACCACCTTGCGCTCCACCGGGCCCTTGCTGGTGGCCGGGTCGCCGATCTGTTCGCAGATCGCCACCGACTCGCCCAGCTTCACCAGCTTGGCGAGATAGGACTCGGCGGCATGATAGGGCACTCCCGCCATGGGGATGGGCTGGCCGCCCGACTTGCCGCGCTGGGTGAGGGTGATGTCCAGCAGCCGGGCCGCCTTCTCGGCGTCCTCGTAGAACAGCTCGTAGAAGTCGCCCATGCGGTAGAACACCAGCCGGTCGGGGTGCTCGGCCTTGATGCGCAGGTATTGCTGCATCACGGGGGTGTGCTGGGCGGGCTTGCGGCTCATCGGATCGTGCAAGGGCGACTGCGGGCCCGTCATTCTACAGGCCCGGCCGGGGAGGGAAAGGCGGGGTGGGGATCAGTGCAAGGCGGGTCGCCGGCGCAGGGTCAGCAGCGCCAGCCCGGCGCCCAGCAGCAGCGGCATTCCCGGCTCCGGAATCGCCGCGGCCAGCGCCTGGGCGAACTGGCGGTGCACCCCGGTGGTGGGATGGATGCGGTCCCAGAACAGGTAGTTTTGCGGGTCGCTGCACACCATGCCGGGTCCCTGGTAGCAGGCGTCGCGCACATTGGTGAGGCCGGCGGCGGCCGGGTCGGCGACCAGGTCGTTCAGCAGGCCGAACAGGTCGAAGGAGATCAGGTCCAGCTCCGGGGTGTCGAGCAGGGCCAGTTGGGTGGCCAGTTCGGCGTTGAAGGCGCGCGAGACCTCGGTGGCGAAATCGGAGAAGCCGGCGAGGGTGGCGGGGTTGGCGTCCTGGATGACGGTCACCGCGGGCACCAGCCCCCAGTCGGGAACATTGGGCACCAGGATGTGGCGTGCGTCGGCGTCACGCAGCGAGGTGACCGCGGCGGCGAGGTTGTCCGCGGCGGCGCGCGCATGGGCCTTGGCGGCGTCGGGGTCGGCCATCGCCGCGGCGACCTGGGCGGGATCGTCGTTCTGCACCCCGATGGCGTCCTGGATGTCGTTGGCGCCGGCGAAGACGATGTACAGGGCGTCGGCATCGGCGCTGTTGCCGGTTCCCGCGAGATAGGCGGCCACCTGGGAATCCAGCCCCAGGGGATAGCCGCTCCGGTGGTAATCGGTGCGGGCGCCGGCGTAGGCGAAGTTGTTGCCGTGGCCGGGCGTCCAGGGGGTCGGGAGGATGGGCGCCGGGCTCACCGGGATGCCGTAGAAATCGGCGAGATAGTCGATATACAGCGGCCCGTTGGAGAAGCGGCCCGCATAGTAGTCCGGGCCGGGGACGACGCCGCCGGTGAGCGCCGAGACATTGCCCTGGTCGGAGAGGCTGTCGCCGAAGACGAAGATGTCGCTGAAGGGGGTGGCGCCCGCGCGGGCGGCCAGGAGCAGCAGTGTCAGGAGCAGGGCTTTCGCGATGGGGTGGCGCATGACGGCATCTCCTTGTTCGGGAAAGGGGATTCCTTCACCCTAGAACAGCATGCCCGCCGCTGCAAGGCCGGCCCCTCAGCCGAAGTCGTAGTGCTTTTCCACGTCCTCCAGGATCTCCCAGGTGCACTCCATGCCCTCCGGGAAGGTGATCAGGTCGCCGCGCCGGAATTCCTGGGGCTCGCCGCCGCGCGGGGTGACGATGAAACGCCCGCGCAGGATGTAGCAGGTCTCCTTCTGGGCGTAGGTCCAGTCGAAGGTGCTCTTCTCCTTGCGCCAGATGGGCCAGTCGTAGACCCCCAGCACCTCCAGTTTCATGGGGGAGGGGTTGCGCTCCAGCAGGATCTCGTCGTTGCTCATGGCGGGGCTCTCGTGATTCGGACCGGGCGGGGATTGTACCCGAGACGTTGCCGCGGCGGCTGTGTTACAACAGGCTCATGGACGTTCAGGAACCGGACTTCGCCCCCCTGGTCGCCGAGCTGGGCGAACGCCTCACCCGGCGCGGCGCGCGGCTGGTCACCGCCGAGTCCTGCACCGGGGGCTGGATCGCCAAGGTGCTCACCGACCGGCCGGGCACCAGTCACTGGTTCGACCGCGGCTTCGTCACCTACAGCAACCGGGCCAAACAGGAGATGCTGGGGGTCCCGGAGGCGACGATCTCGACGCACGGCGCGGTGAGCCGCGAGACGGTGCTGGCGATGGCGGCGGGCGCCCTGACGCACAGTGAGGCCGAGTACAGCGTGGCGGTGAGCGGCATCGCCGGCCCCGGCGGCGGCACCCCGGACAAGCCGGTGGGCACCGTATGGCTGGCCTGGGGCACGCCCGAGGGGGTCGAGGCCGCATGCGAGCATTTTCCCGGCGATCGCGCCCAGGTCCGCGCCGCCGCGGTCGAGCGGGCGCTGCAGGGGTTGCTGGAGCGCCTGTGAGCCGGCGCCTGTTCTTCGCCCTGTGGCCCGACGACGGGGTGCGCCGGGCCCTGGCCGCCTGGCAGCGCGCCCATCTGCCTTCCGACTGCCGACCCGCCCATCCCGCCGACCTGCACCTGACCCTGCACTTTCTGGGGCAGGTGGAGGAGGCCCGGCTGCGCGCCTTGCTGGCCCTGGGGCGGGGGCTGCCGCTGCCCGCCTTTTCGCTGAACCTCGAGCGCATCGGCTACTGGGCGCGGCCGCGGGTATTGTGGGCCGGTCCCGCCCGAACCCCCTTGCCCCTGGCGCGTCTGCACGCCCAGCTCGGCCGGGGCCTCCAGGCGCTGGGCTTCGAACTGGATGCACGCCCGTTCCGGCCCCATGTCACCCTGGCGCGCAAGGTGCGCCGACCGCCGGCGGAGACGGCGCTGCCGCCGCTGCCCTGGGCGGTGCGCGAATGGGCGCTGGTGGAATCGCGCCCCGGGCATCGACCGCTGTATCATCCCCTGGCGCGCTGGCGGACGGTGTAAATAGGGCTGGAAAACAAAAAGAGAACAAACTACACTGTGCCGCAGAGTCACCAACCGTGGGGGAAAACCGAATGGACGAGAATCGCAAGAAGGCACTGGCCGCCGCGCTGTCGCAGATCGAGAAACAGTTCGGCAAGGGATCGGTCATGCGCATGGGCGACGGCAGCGCCGTGCGCAACGTGGAGGTGGTCTCCACCGGCTCGCTGAGCCTGGACGCCGCCCTGGGCATCGGCGGCATCCCCCGCGGGCGCATCATCGAGATCTACGGCCCGGAATCCTCGGGCAAGACCACCCTCACCCTGCACTGCATCGCCGAGGCGCAGAAGCTGGGCGGCACCTGCGCCTTCGTGGACGCCGAGCATGCCCTGGACCCCGCCTATGCGGAAAAGCTGGGTGTGGACACCGACGAGCTGCTGGTGTCGCAGCCGGACACCGGCGAGCAGGCCCTGGAGATCACCGACATGCTGGTGCGCTCCGGCGCGGTGGACCTGATCGTGGTGGACTCGGTGGCGGCGCTCACGCCCAAGGCCGAGATCGAGGGCGAGATGGGCGATTCCCATGTGGGCCTCCAGGCGCGCCTGATGTCGCAGGCCCTGCGCAAGCTCACCGCCAACATCAAGAAGTCCAACGCCATCGTCATCTTCATCAACCAGATCCGCATGAAGATCGGCGTCATGTTCGGCAGCCCCGAGACCACCACCGGCGGCAACGCCCTCAAGTTCTACTCGTCGGTGCGCCTGGACATCCGCCGTATCGGTTCCATCAAGAAGGGCGACGAGGTGGTCGGCAACGAGACCCGCGTCAAGGTGGTCAAGAACAAGGTCGCTCCCCCTTTCAAGCAGGCCACCTTCGAGATCCTCTATGGCGAGGGCATTTCCCGCGAGGGCGAGATCATCGAACTGGGCGTGGCCATGGGGCTGATCGAGAAATCCGGCGCCTGGTACAGCCATGCCGGCAACCGCATCGGCCAGGGGCGCGAGAATGCACGCAACTTCCTCAAGGAAAACCCCGAGGTGGCCCAGGAGCTGGAACGCCAGATCCGCGCCGCCCTGTTCCCGCCGCCGGCTGGCAGCGAGACCGAGGCCAGCGAGGCCCCGGCCGAGGACTGAGCCGGTGGCGGCACCGGGCGCACCGGCCTTCGAGCAGGAAACGGATCCCGCCGTCGCCGTGGAGGCGGCGGCTGTCCGGCTCCTGGCCCGGCGCGAGCACAGCCGCCACGAGCTGCAGCGGCGCCTGGAGCGCCAGCACGATCCGGCGGTCGTGGCCGCGGTGCTGGACGATCTCGCGGAGCGGGGGCTGGTCTCGGACGAACGCTTCACCGAGCAATACCTGGCCAGCCGCTTGCGTCGCGGTTTCGGCCCGCTGCGCATCCGCGCCGAGCTGCGCGAGCGCGGCGTGGCGCCCGAGCTGATCGAGGCCTGGCTGGACCTGGGCGAGGCGGAATGGTTCGAGCACCTGCGTGAGGCCGCCTGCTGCCGTTTCGGGACCGAACCACCCCGCGATGCGCGCACCCAGGCCAAGGTCGCGCGCTTCCTCCAGTACCGCGGCTATCCGGAATCCCTGATACGGCGCTATCTCTGGGGCTAGAGACGGTTTCCTTCCATTCCTGACAGTCGGGCCACCTCCCGTATCCTGTTAAGATGCGCGCCTGTCGTCTCCGCACAGCCCAGGAGTTCCCATGCCGGCCGACCCCAACAACCTGATCTGGATCGACCTGGAAATGACCGGTCTGGACACCGATCGGGATCACATCATCGAGATCGCCACCGTGGTCACCGATGCCCACCTCGAGATCCTGGCCGAGGGACCGGTGATCGCCATCCGCCAGCCGAAGTCGGTGATGGATGCGATGGACGAATGGAACACCCGCCAGCACGGCCAGTCCGGCCTCACCCGGCGCGTTCTGGAAAGCGAGTACGGCCTGGCCGACGCCGAACGGGAGACCCTGGCGTTCCTCGAGGAGTGGGTGCCGAAGGGGGAGTCGCCCATGTGCGGCAACTCCATCTGCCAGGACCGCCGCTTCCTGGCACGCCTGATGCCGGAGCTGGAGGCCTGGTTCCATTACCGCAACCTGGACGTCTCCACCCTCAAGGAACTGGCGCGCCGCTGGGCGCCTGCGGTGTACGAGGGCTTCAAGAAGGACTCCTCCCACCTGGCGCTGGACGACATCAAGGATTCCATCGCCGAACTCAAACATTACCGCGAGCACTTCCTGCGACTCTGAGCGGTGCGACTCCCCGATTTTCCTTCCTGATCGAATTTCCTTATCCCGCCGATAACGTGGGTGAATATCCCACCAGCGTGACGCCGGTCACAACGCATGGGAATTCTTCACACCTACAATTCCCGGCGAGATTCACATCGAGGGAGGCGGAGCCATGTGCAAGAGCAAGCGGCGTTGGACCTGGTTGCTGCTGGGAGCATTGACCATGTTCCTGGCCGCGCCGGTGGTCGCGGACGACCACGAGCGCGACGAGAAGCATGAAAAACACGAGAAACATGAGGGCAGGGACGACGATCGTCGCAGTCATCAGGCCTATGTGAAGGTCACCAAGGCCCGCTGGAAGGCGGAGAAGTCCCGCCTCGAGGTGAAGGCCAAGGGTCGCTGGCCCGGCGCGGGCAAGGGTTACCGACAGGTGCAGATCCTGGATGCCGACAGCGGTGACATTCTGGCCAGCCGTCGCGTCAAGGTCGAGGACAAGGGGAAATGGAAGCTGGAGGCCAAGCTGCGCCTCTCCAGCAGCGTGCCCTGCCGCATCCGCGTGGTGGCCGGCGATCTTGTGGCCGAGCGGGACGTGCAGTATGCGCCCGCCGATTGCGGTGGCGGCCAGACGGGCAATCAGCCACCGGTGGCGAACGCCGGACCGGACCGCACCTACACCCTGGCGGTCGGCGCCCTGGGCATCGACGTCACCCTGGACGGCAGCGGATCCAGCGACCCGGACGGTCAGGTGGCCTCCTGGACCTGGATGGGCACCCCCGATCCGGCCGATGTGGTGAAACCCACGGTACATCTGGGCGAGGGCACCTATGTCTTCACTCTCATCGTGCGTGACGACCAGGGCGCGCCCAGCGCACCCGATGCGGTCACCATCACGGTGAAGGCGGCGCAGGCGGGTGGCGGCGACGTCTCCATCAACTCCACCGCCACCAACACCAGCGATGCCCATTCGCCGGTGCCGGAGCAGCCTTTCCTCAACGACGGCCGCTTCGCCCTGCTGGCGAGCAACGACCTGGGCATGCACTGCGCCGACCTGGACTACCGGGTGTTCAGCATCCTGCCGCCTTTCAACGTGGTCCATGCACAGGTGGTGAAGAAGGGCGTCAACGGCCAGGAGCCCAGCCTGCAGGACGACAGCACCCTGGAACTGGTCTATTCGGCGGTCTCCAATCCGCAGGACCCGGCGCTGTCGAAGCTGCCGAGCATCGACGTCTTCAAGAGCAACTTCTGGGAGGACCCCAACGGCGACGGCCGTACCCTCGGCTATGACGCCTATGCGCCGCTCTACTTCGGCCTGCTCAAACCGGGCGACGTGACCCAGCACGACCTGGGAATCCCGGTGCCCGATTCGATCCTGCTGCGCGGCTGCCTGCAGGACTATCTGGCCGGCAACGAAGGCATCGACGGTCCGCGCAGCAAGTGCGGCCTGGGCCAGCAGGCGCTGCCGGGCAAGGACGATCCCTATGCGATCAACCAGCCGCAGCCGTTCGGCCGTTTCGATCGGGAGATCAACTTCTTCAACGAGCTGCTGGGCGGCGTGGGTCTCGGCGGCATCATCACCGAAACCAACTGGTGGGCGGCTGATGGCGTGCCGATGTCCCCGGTGGATGACGCCGGACGGCGCAACGCCTATCCGCTGATGCGCGTGCAGGCGATCGAGAAGTCCAGCGGCCAGGTGGTCGCCACCACCGACGTGGTGCTGCCGGTGGCCTCGGAGGCCGATTGCCAGAACTGCCATGCCCCGGTACTGGATTGTGCCGACACGGCGGCCCAGACCGGGCTGGACATCCAGTGCAACGGCTCGGCGATCGAGCGCACCAGCTTCGATGTGATGACCCTCAGCGGCGACAGCCAGGGCAATATGCCGCCCGGCGATACCCCGCTGGAGACCCTGAGCAACGTGGCCAAGATCAACATCCTGCGGGTGCATGACGCCAAGCACGGTACCGATCTGGACCAGCGGCGCCCGATCCAGTGTTCCACCTGCCACTACTCGCCGGCGCTGGACCTGGCCCAGTTGGGACCGGTGGATTCGCCCCAGACCGAGCAACGGGGGCACAACACCATGTCGCGGGTGATGCACGCCTTCCACGGCGAGCTGAAGGATGACCAGGGCAACCCTCTGTTCCCCGACATGCCGGCGCCCGGCAACCGCGATTCGCAACAGGTGGCCGACCTGCTGAACCAGACCTGCTATCAGTGCCACCCCGGCAAGCGCACCCAGTGCCTGCGCGGGGCCATGGCCAAGGGCGGGGTGGTGTGTCAGGACTGCCACGGGGACATGCGCCATGTAGGCAACGACTTCTCCGGCGAGATGAGCCCGGACAATCCCTGGCCGGGCGGGGCCAACCTCAGCAAGCGGGTGCCCTGGGCCAGCGAGCCCAAGTGCCAGGCCTGTCATACGGGTGATGCCATGGACAACCTGGTCGGCCAGGTGTCGGTGCCCGTGGCGGCCGACGGCATCCGCCTGCTGCAGGCCTACACCGTGCAGCCGGGTGTGGACTCGTCCGGCGCGCCCGACGGCACCGAGGTGGCGAAGGTCACGCTCGCGAGCAACAAGCGCTTCGCCGAGAACGAGACCCTCTACCGTCTCAGCAAGGGCCATGGCGGGGTGATGTGCGAGGGCTGCCACGGCGCCACCCATGCGGTGTTCCCCAACCCCATCGACGCTGCCAACGACAACGTGGCGGCGAAGCAGTTGCAGGGGCATGCCGGTACCATCATCGAGTGCACCACCTGCCACGAGCAGGGCAGCCTGGGCCTGACCCTGAAGGGGCCGCACGGCATGCACCCGGTGGCCGACCGTCACTGGAACAAGGAGCACGAGGACGTGGCGGAGCGCAACAAGAATGCCTGCCGCGCCTGCCACGGGCGTAACGGCGAGGGCACCGTGCTGTCGCGCACCGCGGCACCGCGTACCCTGATCTGCAAGAACAGCAAGGGAAGCTGGTGTCGCAGCGGCCAGCGGGAGGTGAGCGTACCCGCCGGCACCGAGGTGGGTTGCGCCAACTGCCACGAAAACGAGCTGTAACCATCACTTCAGCGGTGAGCTTGGCCCGTCTCCGTGAGGAGGCGGGTCTTTTTTGTTTTTGGCATCCGCAGGGCGGATTGACCGATCGCATTTCCGTCACCGGCGGCGGAGGTTAAGCTCAAGCCCCATTCGATCGACGGACCCGACATGAGCGAGCAGACAGAGGCGCCGCAAGAGCAGGAACAGGGGCTGGACCGCTTCACCCGTAACTACCTCATCGGGTTGGGAGTGGTCGCCGGCATCATTCTGCTGGCCTGGATCGCGAGCTGGAACCCGCGGGTGGGCGAGATCGACGCCCTGCTGGAGAAGGATCCGCTGGTCGCCGCCTATCCCTATCGTTTCCACGTCCTGTCGCTGGAGAACGGCGTGGCGCAGGTGAGCACCCCGCGCTCCTTCGAGGTCCCGGTGATCCGCTTTCTGGGCATCATCCGTCCCGAGCTGCGCGGCAAGGCCCAGGACGACCCGGCGCTGATGCAGGCTCAGGCCGACCTGGTGAAGGTCCAGAAACGGGTGGCGGCCATCGTGCGCAGCCAGCCGGACGTGAAGCGCATCCGCTGGGTGCTGGATCGCGAGTGGTACGCCGATCACGGGATCGACCTCGGCATGCCCTGAGCGCGCCGTCTGGCGCTTGCATTGTGGCGCCGCCTTCCCTAAAATCGCGCGCTTCGATCCGGTCCCCTTGTGGCGAGCCGGGTTCTCCTTGCCTCACCGCTGCGACGGGAGGCTGTCAAACCGCAAGGAGCTACAATGCGTCATTACGAGATCGTGTTCCTGGTCCACCCGGACCAGAGCGAGCAGGTCCCCGCCATGGTGGACCGCTACAAGTCCATCATCGAGGGCGACAACGGCACCATCCACCGTCTGGAGGACTGGGGCCGCCGCCAGCTAGCCTATCCCATCAACAAGCTGCACAAGGCGCACTATGTGCTGATGAACGTCGAGTGCACCAAGGAGGCCCTGGCGGAGATCGAGAGCGCCTTCCGGTTCAACGATGCCGTTCTGCGTCACCTGGTGATCCGTCGCGACGAGGCGATCACCGAGCCCTCGCCCCTGGCGAAGGAAGAGGACAAGAACGAAGCCCCCGAAGCCGCCGCTTCCTGAATCGAGGAGTCGAACCGATGTCGCGTTTCTATCGTCGCCGCAAGTATTGCCGTTTCACCGCCGAGGGCATCAAGGAGATCGACTACAAGGATCTCGCCCTGCTGCGTCAGAACATCAGCGAGAGCGGCAAGATCGTGCCGAGCCGCATCACCGGCACCAGCGCCAAGTACCAGCGCCAGCTGGCCACGGCCGTGAAGCGTGCGCGCTTCCTGGCGCTGCTGCCGTATACCGACAGCCACTGAGCGGCTGTCGTCCGGCACCGAGGCGTGCCGGACCCATGAACCGGGGGTTGCATGAGGGGTCTGCTCGTCCTGGCGATGAAGGGCCGCATGCAGGCCGTCATGGCGGCGGTGGTGACCGCCGTTTTGGCGCTGGTGGTCAGTCCGCTGTCCATCCTCAGCGACGGGCTGGTGATACTGGCCACCCTGCGCAACGGCCCTCGCGAAGGCCTGCTGGTGGTGCTGCTGGGCACCCTGGCGATGGCCGTTCTGGGGCTGCTGCTGTTCGGCAACCCGGCGGTGCTGGGACTGATGGGCCTGATGCTGTGGCTGCCCGCCTGGGGGCTGGCCCTGGTGCAGGGGCGTACCCGCTCCCTGGCGCGGACCATCGAGGTGGCCACGCTGGGCGGCATGCTGCTGGTGCTGTTCCAGTACTTCTGGCTGGGGGATCCGGCCACCTTCTGGAGCGGGCTGCTGCATGTATTCCTGCAGCAGCACTGGGATCCGCAGGTGATCCCCGAGGCGCAGCAGCGCCAGTTGCTGGCCGGGATCGCCGCCTGGATGCCCGGCGGTCTGGCCG
>CAZVIG010000051.1:0-10044 GCA_964627395.1 uncultured Sedimenticola sp. | reverse complement strand
GTCCGGTGCGCTGTCTTCGATTCGGGGCGCCTCGGCGATCTCTCGCAGGAGCTGCGCCTGGCCGGTGTACAGGCGGGTGGGCAGCAGTTGTTCGTCCATCAGGCCCTGCAGCACGGTCTGGATGTCTTGCAATCCCAGGCGGTGTTTTTCCTCCACCATGCCGTGCAACATCAGGCGGCTGCAGATCAGGTTGATCCAGCGCGGAATACCCAGGCTGAACTGGTGGATCAGCGGGTAGATGGCGCGGTCGAAGGACGGATCGTTGCGCCAGTTCACCTGCACCAGCCGGTGCTTGATGAAGTGCTCGGTCTCGTCCTCGCCCAGCGGCTCGAGGTGGCAGGCGGCGACGATGCGCTGATGGAGCTGTTCCAGTTGAGGCGAGAGCACCAGTTCTCGAAGTTCCTCTTGGCCTACCAGGAAGATCTGCAGCAGGGGCTGGTTGCGCTGCTGCAAATTGGTCATCAGGCGCAGCTCCTCCAGGGCGGTGCGCGACAGCCCCTGGGCCTCGTCGATGATCAGCAGCGGCCGGCGGCCGGCGTCGTGCGTCTTGCGGAAAAAGCTCTCCAGTTGGTGGAGCAGGGTGGCCTTGTTGGTGTGCTGGGCCTCAAGGCCGAAGTTGAACGCCACCATGCGCAGCAGATCGTCTCCCTCGAGCTGGGTGGAGGAGAGGTTGGCGAACTCGGTGTCGCTCTGCGACATGCTGGAGGTGAGTTCGTTGATCAGGGTGGTCTTGCCGGTGCCCGGCTGGCCGGTGACCATGACGAAGCCCTCGCCACGGTGCAGCGCATACTGCATGTAGGCGAAGGCCTTTTTATAAGTGGCATGCCGGTAGCAGAACCGGGAGTTGGGACTGAGCCGGAAGGGCTCTTCGGTCAGGTTGTAGAATTTTTCATACATTTCAGTATTCCCTTACGTGTGTATGGCCCGCACGGTCGTTGCCGGGATGCGACGCGTTTCCCGGAGTCGGCGCCGGCTCAACGGCAGCGCTCGCGGATGTCCTGCTGGACGAGATGCAGCCGGCCCAGGATCGCAGCGACCATCAGCGCGATGCCGGCGATGAAGAGGGTGAAGGATTCGAAGCCCGCCAGCAGGTGGAAACCGGCGACGCGAGCCACCCCGCTGAAGAGGCAGAGCAGTGCTCCGCCGGCACCCAGGATCGAAGATAGGATCTCGAGGGCTCGTTTCATGATGGGGTCGCTCCATGCCGGTTGTGGAAGGCCCCCCAGCCTTCCTGTGGTCAAGCTTAGCGGTCCCGGGGGGCGCGCTCAACCTGAATCGGCATCACCGGCGAGGAGTTTCAGAAGGTGATTCCTCGAAGACGGGATTCGCAATCGGCGGATCGGTCGCTGCTTGTTGCCAAGGCGCGGCAGTTGGGCGATGATTCGCGAAGCGGCCTGGGGGCCGCCTGATGCGTTCTGGATAGTCGCCGGTACTGAAACCAAAACGGAGGGTGCGCTGGTGGATAACTTCTCTCGATTCCTTTGCCGCAAGACATGGCTCGTTTCGGTGGCGGGGCTTCTTCTGGCTACCCTTGGGGGTTGCGCTTCCACCACGGCTTATCCGCCGGTGCCCGAGGATCAGGTCAAGGTCGAGCCCGACTACGACTACCTGGTGGGACCGGGCGACAGCGTAGAGATCTTCGTATGGGGCTCTCCGGAGCTCTCCAGCACGGTCAAGGTGCGGCCCGACGGCAAGATCACGACCCGTCTGGTGGAGGACATCCCCGCCAGCGGCAAGTCCCCCACCCAGCTGGCCCGCGACATCGAGAAGGCCTATTCCGAGTACGTCAAGAGCGCGGTGGTGAGCGTCATCGTGAACGGCTTCGTCGGCATCCCCTCGCAGCAGGTGCGGGTGGTGGGCGAGGCCACCGAGCCCAAGAGCGTACCCTTCAGCAAGCACATGACCCTGCTCGACCTGATGATCAAGGTGGGCGGCCTGACCGACTTCGCGGATGGCAACCGCACGGTGCTGGTGCGATTCCAGGACGGCAAACAGCGACTCTACGGCGTGCGTCTCGAGGATCTGCTCAAGGATGGTGACATCTCCGCCAACGTGACGCTGATGCCGGGCGACATCCTGATCATTCCCGAGGCCTGGTTCTGATTCCGGTGATTCCGGACGGCCAGCGGTCGCCCGGCGGGCAGCCCCGGTGGGGGACGGGGCCGGACAGGGAAGCAACACGATAGGGAAGACATGCAGGAACTGCTGGTACCACTGTTCGAGTATCTGCGCGGTATCTGGCGCTACCGCTGGGTGGCGCTGATCACTGCGGCGGTCGTCTGCGTCGCGGGCTGGGTCTGGGTGGATCAGCTGCCCGAGCGCTATGTCGCCAAGGCGCGGGTCAACATCGACACCAATTCGGTGTTGCGTCCCATGCTGCGAGGGCTGGCCATCCAGCCCAACGTGGGGCAGCGCGTGGCCTTGCTGAGCAAGACGCTGCTGAGCCGGCCCAATCTGGAAAAGATCATGCGCATGACCGACCTCGATTTGCAGGCCGAGACCGAAAGCGAGAAGGAGGCCCTGTTGGCGATGCTCGGCAAGAACATTCGCTTGGTGGGTGATCGACGTAATCGCTCTCTCTATTCGGTGTCCTTCGTCCACGAGGACAGGGATACCGCCAAGCGGGTGGTGCAGGCGGTGCTCACGGTCTTCGTGGAGAACATCCTCGGCGAGAAGCGGGTCGAGAGCGAGGGTGCCCAGGAGTTCCTCGACAAGCAGATCGCGGAATACGAGAAGCGTCTGGAGGCGGCCGAGAAACGCTTGGCCGACTTCAAGCGGGAGCACGTGGGAAACATGCCCGACGATCGTGGGGGCTACTATCAGAAGCTGCAGCAGGCCCAAGCGGCACTTTCCGGCGCGGAGCTGAAGCTGCGTGAACTGGAGAACCGCCGCGCCGAGTTGTTGAAGCAACTGGAAGAGCAGACGCCCCAGTTGACCCTGGAGACCTATACCGCTGAAGAGATCTCGCCCCTGGATGCGCGCATCCAGTCGCTGAAGGCCAAGCTGGACAGCCTGCTGGTGAAGTACACCGAAAAACACCCGGAAGTGCGCCAGATCAAGGGCCTGATCGCGGAACTGGAAAAGCAGAAGCAGGAGAACATCGAACAGGCCCCCGACCGGGTGCAGGCATCCGATCAGTACAGCGCGGCGGTTCAGACCAATCCCATCTACCAGCAGCTCAAGAGCCTGCTCGCCAATACCGAGTCGGAGATCGCGGCCCTTAAGGTGCGGGTCGTGGAGTACCGGCAGCGGGTGCAGTCGCTGGCGAACAAGATCGACAACATTCCCAAGATCGAGGCCCAGCTCAAGCAGCTCAACCGGGACTACAAGATCGTGGCCCAGCAGCATGCCGCGTTGCTCAAGCAGCGCGAGAAGGCACGCCTGGGCGAGAAGGCCGGCCAGGAGACGGACGACGTCAAGTTCAAGGTGATCGATCCGCCCTTCGTGCCGCTACGCGCCACCGAGCCCAACAAGCTGTTGCTGAACACCTTGGTGCTGTTGGCGGGCATCGGTGCGGGTATCGGGGTGGCGCTGCTCCTGACCCTGCTGCGCCCGGTCTATCGCAGTCGTCACCGCCTGGAGATGCATACCGGCCTGCCGGTGCTGGGGGTGGTGACCAAGGTGACCACGGCGGTGGAGCGGCGCAAGGCGCTGCTCGGCAATCTGGCCTTCGTGGGACTGGCGGTGTTGTTGCTGGTTATCTTCGGTGCCCTGATGATGCACCAGGCAGGTGGTCTGGACGTTCTGGGCAAGCTGAAGGAGCTGCGGGGGCATCTGCAATGAGCATCATCGAAAAGGCGATCGACAAGCTGGGCCGTAAGGCACCTGCTCCCGAACAGGCCCCGATCAGCGACGAGGAGCAGGTCCGCAAGGCGGTGGTCGAGGCCCAACGCCTGGAAGAGGCCGGTCAGCTCGGCGATATCGCGGCGCCCGCTGCGGACGATGGCGCCGCCGGCCAGCGGAGCCTGAACCTGCCCTTCATGGAGCTGAAACAGAAGGGCATGGTCACCCCCGACACCCCTCGCGGTCGGGCGGCGGAGGAATTCCGGCGCATCAAGCGGCCGCTGCTGATGAACATCGACGGTGAAGGCGCGGCGGTGATCCAGCGCCCCAACCTGATCATGGTCACCAGTGCCCTGCCGGGAGAGGGCAAGACCTTCACCGCCATCAACCTCGCCATGAGCATCGCCATGGAGCAGGACAAGACGGTGCTGTTCGTGGATGCGGACGTCTCCAAGGCGACTGCGGCGCGCATCCTCGGGGTGCCGAACGACAGCAAGGGGCTGATCGACGTTCTGGAAGATTCGTCCCTGAATCTGCGCGACGTGATGTACCGCACCAACCTGCCCAACCTGCGGGTGCTGGCGGCCGGACGGGTGCATGAGCGCTCCACCGAGCTGCTGGCCAGCGAGAGCATGCGCCGTCTGATGGACGAGCTGTCGCGCCGCTATCCCGACCGGGTCATCGTGTTCGATGCGCCGCCG
Organism: uncultured Sedimenticola sp.; assembly: GCA_964627395.1. GTDB lineage: Bacteria > Pseudomonadota > Gammaproteobacteria > Chromatiales > Chromatiaceae > MONJU. Next base: position 5,560 of record CAZVIG010000051.1, on the reverse strand, counting down.
CTGCTCCCCACCACCGAGGCCGGGGTGCTCGCCAACCTGATGGGACAGATCGTGTTCGTGGTGGCCGCGGGACAGACCAGCCAGGCGGCGGTCACCGAGGCGTTGACCCACATCGACGGCGACAAGATGATCGGGCTGGTGTTGAACAAGTCCACGGCGCGTTTCGGGGCCAGCTATGGCTATGGTTACGGCTACGACTACGGTTATGGCTACGGCTACGGACAGGACGGGCAGCGTGTCTCCCAGCAGGGCGGCTGAATCGGACTCCGGCCGCCGCCTGGCCTGCCTGCCTTTGTCGGTGGCGCTGCTGGCTGTGGGGATGGCCGGCACGGCGTCGGTCCAGGCGAGTTCCTGGAAGCTGGGCAGCAGCGTATCGCTGATCGAGACCTATACCGACAACATCGGCCTGGTGGAGACCGGGGCGGAGAGCCGCTTCTTCACCCAGGTGGTGCCCCGGGTGACCCTGTCGCGGGAGGGTGGTCGCGCCAAGATGAACCTCTCGGCGTCGGTGCGCTACGACAACGCAGGCGGCGGTACCGGCTCCCTGACCCCGCAGCTCAACGGCACGGCCAAGGCGGAGTTGATACGGCAGCGCCTGTTCGTGGACGCCAATGCGCGCATCTCGCGTACCGCCATCAATCCTTTCGGCCCCATCGGAGTGGACGATCTGAACCGCACCGGCAACACCACCACCACCTATCAGTTGGGGGTCAGCCCCTATTACAAGGATCGCCTGCGCGACCTGGGCGAGATGGAGCTGCGTTACCGTGTGAACTCGACCCGCCATTCCGGCGGATCCGGTCGGAACAGCCTTTCCCAGTCGGTGGATTTTTCGCTGCGTAGCCTGCCCGGGCCGCCCCTGTCCTGGGGCGTACGGGGGCGGTACCGCCATTCGGGCAATTCCGGCAGCAGCAACACCGATCTCGCCTCCACCGACCTGACCCTGGGCTACCGGTTCAACCGCAAGTGGTCCGTGGACGCCAGCGCGGGTCGTGAATGGAACGACTACGCCACCACCCGGACGCGCAAGGGCGGCTTTCGCTGGACCCTCAATACCACCTGGACGCCCAACTCACGCACCCGGGTGCGGATCGGCTACGGCGACCGCTTCTTCGGTTCCACCCCCAGCCTGGACGTCCAGTACCGCCACCGGCGTTCCACCCTGAAAGCGAGCTACCGGAAGACGGTGACCGACGCCAACACCACTTTGAATACCATCGGCATCGACCCGGTGACGGGTAATCTGTTCCCGGTGGCGATACTGCAGAACGACGTCTACATCGACGAGCGGTTCACCGGCTCCTACACCCTGAAGGGCAAGCGGACCACGCTCAATCTCAGCGCCACCCATTCCAGCCAGACCTACGAGAACTCTTCGCAGTCTTCCGAACTGGCGAAGTACGGTGTCTCGCTGACCCGTACCCTACCGGGCAAGACCCGGCTGAGCGCCAGTCTGAACTGGTACCAGCAGGACCGCAGTGCCAGCAGCAAGGCGAACACCCTGCAGGTATCGCTGGGGATCAACCGTCCCATTGCGGCCAAGACCTCCCTCGGGCTGCGCTACAGCTTCAACCGCCGGGACGACGACAATCCCGGCAGCAGCTATGATGAGAATCGGGTCAGCCTGACGCTCTCGCACACCATCAAGTAGGAGTCGGCGTGTCCCCGGTGCAACAAAGACAGGTGCTGTGCGTGGTCGGCGCGCGTCCCAACTTCATGAAGATCGCGCCCATCATGCGCGCCTTCGGGGTGCCCGATCTGGGCCTGCGGGCGACCCTGGTGCACACAGGCCAGCACTATGACGCGGCGATGAAACACGCCTTCTTCGAACAACTGGACATCCCGGAGCCGGACATCGACCTGGGCGTGGGTTCGGGCAGCCATGCGGTGCAGACCGCCGAGATCATGCAGCGTTTCGAGCCGGTGCTGGACGGCGAGCGACCTGATGTGGTGCTGGTGGTGGGAGACGTCAACTCCACCATCGCCTGCGCCCTGGTGGCGGTGAAGAAGGGCATCCCGGTGGTACATGTCGAGGCGGGGCTGCGCAGCGGCGACCGCACTATGCCGGAGGAGATCAACCGGGTGCTCACCGACCAGCTCTCCGAGCTGCTGTTCACTACCGAGCGCGATGCCGAGCGCAATCTGACCCGGGAGGGGGTCGACCCGGCCCGGGTGCACTTCGTCGGCAACGTGATGATCGACACCCTGCGCCACAACCTGGCGCGCGCCACGCCGGCGGCGCATACCCTGCGCGAGGCCGGGCTGGACGCGGCCGATGGCGAATACGGCCTGGTGACCCTGCACCGTCCCTCCAACGTGGACGAACCCGCCAAGCTGCGCGCCCTGCTGGAGCTGCTGGCGGACTGCTCGGAACGGTTGCCCCTGGTGTTTCCGGTGCATCCCCGCACCGCGAACCGGATCGCCGAGGCGGGGCTGGAGCCGGTGCTGGAGCGCAGCCGCATCGTACGGCTGGCCCCCCTGGGCTATCTCGAGATGCTGGGGCTGATGCGCTCGGCGCGTCTGGTGCTCACCGATTCGGGTGGCATTCAGGAAGAGACCACCGCCCTCGGCGTGCCCTGTCTGACCCTGCGTGAGAACACCGAGCGTCCCATCACCATTGAGGAGGGTACCAACACCCTGGTGGGGACCCGGCCGGAGCGTATCCGCGCCGCCTTCGACGAGACCCTGCGCAGCGGTGGCAAGGCGGGCCGGGTGCCTGCGCTGTGGGATGGACACGCCGCCGAGCGCATCGCGGCGATCCTGAGCGACTGGCTGCACGGTGCCGCGCCGGTGGCCGTCGAGCGGCAGGAGCGGGCCTGATGCCGGCGCAGGGGCCAGATTCGGTCAACGCCATGTCGGTGGACGTGGAGGATTACTTCCAGGTCTCTGCTTTCGAACCCTATGTGGCGCGTGCCGACTGGGAGCATCTGCCGCACCGGGTGGAGGCCAACGTCGATCGGATTCTGGCGCTGTTCGACGAAAAGGGGGTCAAGGCGACCTTCTTCACCCTGGGCTGGATTGCCGAACGGCATCCGCAGATGGTGCGCCGCATCGTGGACCAGGGACACGAGCTGGCGAGCCACGGCTGGTCCCATGTGCGGGTCACCCAGCAGGCCCCCGACGACTTCCGCGAGGACGTGACCCGTACCAAGGCGCTGCTGGAGGATCTGGGTGGCCAGGCGGTGATCGGCTACCGGGCCGCCAGCTACTCCATCGGCGCGGACAACCTCTGGGCGTTGGACGTGCTGGCCGACACCGGTCACCGCTACAGCTCCAGCATCGTGCCGGTGCGGCACGACCTCTACGGCATGCCGGGGGCGCCGCGCTTTCCGTTTCCGGTAGCGGACGACCGCCTGCTGGAGATCCCCATCACCACGGTGCCGATCCTGGGACGCAATCTCAATTGCGGTGGCGGCGGCTGGTTCCGGTTCTTTCCGTATCGCTTCAGCCGCTGGGCTCTGCAACAGGTCAATCGGCGCGAGGGACAGCCGGCGATCTTCTACTTCCATCCCTGGGAGATCGACCCGGAGCAGCCGCGACCGCCTGGCTTGAGCCACAGGGCGCGCTTTCGGCATTATCTCCATCTGGAACTCATGGAAGACCGTCTGCGGCGCCTCCTGGACGAGTTCGCCTGGGACCGGGTGGACCGTGTGTTCCTCGAGCGGGCGCCCACCGCCTGAAAGCAGTCACGAGGCGCCCTGGAGGGCGTCCGCAAACAGAACAAAGGGAAACATCCATGGATCTCGAGATCCGCGAACTGGGGGAAAGGGACGTCGCGCGCTGGGATGCCTTCGTCCGGGAACGACCCGAGGGCACCTTCTTTCACCTCGCGGGCTGGCAACGGGTGATCGAGCAGGCCTTCGGTCACCGAACCCGTTTTCTGTATGCCGAGCGCGACGGGACCATCGAGGGCGTGCTGCCCCTGGCCGAGATCCGCAGCCTGCTGTTCGGCCATACCATGGCGTCGCTGCCCTTCTGCGTCTATGGCGGGGTGGTGGCGGGCACCTCCGAGGCGGCCGAGCGCCTGATCCGTCGTGCCTGCGAACTGGCCGAGCAGGCCGGGGTGGACGCCCTGGAGCTGCGCAGCCGCGAGCCCCTGGGCCTGGGCTGGCCCGAGAAGGATCTCTATGTCACCTTCCGCAAGGCGATCGACCCCGATCCCGAGGCCAACCTGATGGCCATTCCCCGCAAGCAGCGCGCCATGGTGCGCAAGGGGATCAAGGCGGGGCTGGTGGCCGAGGAGGACGCTGGCTGGGAGCGGATCTACCGCGTCTACAGCGAGAGCGTGCGCAACCTGGGCACCCCGGTGTTCCCGGCGCGCTACTTCCGCATCCTGCGCGAGGTGTTCGGGGATGACTGCCGGGTGCTGATGGTGCAGCACCAGTGCCAGGACATCGCCGGGGTGATGAGCTTCTATTTCCGCGACGAGGTGCTGCCCTACTATGGTGGCAGCCTGCCGGTGGCACGGTCGCTGAAGGGCAACGACTTCATGTACTGGGAGCTGATGCGCCGCTCCGCGGAGGAGGGCATCCGCATCTTCGACTATGGTCGCAGTAAGCAGGGCACGGGGGCCTACAGCTTCAAGAAGAACTGGGGTTTCGAGCCGGAGCCGCTGCACTATGGCTACTATCTGGTGAAGGCGAAAGAGATTCCGGAGGTCAATCCGACCAATCCCAAGTATCAGCTCTTCATCAGGGCATGGAAGAAGCTGCCGCTGCCGGTGGCCAACACCCTGGGCCCGCTGCTGGCCAGGAACCTCGGCTGAGCCCCGCCCGCGATGAGCGACCGGCCCGCGCTGCTGTTTCTCTGTCACCGGATTCCCTATCCCCCGGACAAGGGGGACAAGATCCGTTCCTGGCACCTGCTGCGTCACCTCGCAGGACGGTTCCGGGTACACCTGGGCACCTTCGTGGACGATCCCCAGGACTGGCAGTACCTGCCGCGGCTGGAGGAGCTGTGCGAGCAGGTCCATGCCGAGCCGCTGTCGCCGGCGCGCGCCACCCTGCGCAGCCTGCGCGGCCTGCTCACCGGCGAACCGCTAACCCTGCCTTACTATGCGAGCCGGCGCCTGGATCGCTGGGTGCGCCGGCAGGTCGAGGAACAGGGGGCCGACCGGGTGATGGTCTATTCCTCGGCCATGGCCCGCTTCGTGCCGCCGGAGCTGCCCTGGCGGCGGCGGGTGATCGACTTCGTGGACGTGGACTCCGACAAGTGGCGCCAGTATGCGCGGCGTCACACCTGGCCCAAATCCTGGATCTACCGCCGCGAGGGTGAGCGGCTGCTGGCCTGGGATCGCAGGGTGGCGCAGGCGTTCGACGCCAGTCTGTTCGTGAGCGCCGCCGAGGCGGCCCTGTTCCGGCGCCTCGCGCCGGAGGTGGCGGACCGGGTCGGCTTCTACAACAATGGCGTGGACAGCGACTATTTCTCGCCGGCCCACGAGTTCGACGATCCTTATCCGCCCGGCTGCCGGGCGTTGGTGTTCACCGGCGCCATGGACTACTGGCCCAACGTGGATGCGGGGTGTTGGTTCGTCGACGAGGTGATGCCGCAGCTTCGGGAA
>CAZVIG010000050.1:0-10112 GCA_964627395.1 uncultured Sedimenticola sp. | reverse complement strand
GGCCGGGATTCGGCCGCAGGCGGCGGCGCGGGACGGACCAGGTCGGGCGAGTCGGGGCCGTGAAGGCAGCCGCCCAGGATGCCCGCCAGCAGGATCAGGGCGAGGCGCAGGGAAACGCCACGGCGCCATTGCCGCACGCCTCGGCTTTCTTCAGAATGGGGGTTTGCGGTGGCGGCGGACGGGCGACTCATGGCGCGGGACTATACGAAAACTTCGAGGATCGGGCCATAGCGATGCGCGTCTCTTCCACCTGCGAGGAGCGGTCGGCGAGCGTCCTGCGGCAGTTGCGCGACTGGTTCGCCGGCGAGGCGGGGCAGGGCCTGATGGCGGCCGAACAGGCCCTGCTGGAACGTCTCGCCGAGGGCCTGTTCGGCTATTACCTGGTGGACGTCCAGGGGGTCGGAGGGCTCGCGCCCTTCGCCGACAGCCCGGTGCGCCACAAGCTGCGTCTGGCGGCGGTTCCGGCGGACGAACCGGCCGGTTCCGTGGACATCGTGGCCCAGGGAGAACAGCTACCGCTGCGCAGCGATGCCATCGACGCGGTGGTGCTGCATCACGCGCTGGACTTTTCGGTGGACCCGCACCAGGTGTTGCGGGAGGTGGAACGGGTGCTGATCGCGGAGGGGCGGGTGCTGATCGTGGGTTTCAATCCCTTCAGTCTGTGGGGCCTGTGGCGGCTGGCGCTGCGCTGGCGCGGCAGCGTGCCCTGGTGCGGGCATTTCCTTTCCTATCGCCGCGTGGCGGACTGGCTGGGGCTGCTGGGCTTCGACATCGAGTACACCGACGTGGCCGCCTTCGTGCCGCCGCTGCCGGCGCAGTGGGAGCGGCGTCTGGGGGTGGTGGAGCGTCTGGGGCGCCGGGTGCTGCCGATGTTCGGTGGGGTGTATGTGATCCGCGCGGTGAAGCGGGTTTCCACCATCACCCCGGTGAAGCTGCGCTGGCATGGCCTGCGGGTGCTGTCGCCGGCGGGCGTGATCGAACCCAGCGCGCGGCGCGAGCGGGAGGGCCCGTGAGCGGCGAGGTCGAGCTGTACACCGACGGCGCCTGCAAAGGCAATCCCGGCCCCGGCGGCTGGGGCGCCCTGCTGCGCTATGGCGACGCCGAAAAGGAGCTGTGGGGCGGGGAGCCCAACACCACCAACAACCGCATGGAGCTGATGGCCGTGATCCGCGGCCTGGAGGCCCTCAAGCGTCCCTCGCGGGTGGTGGTGACCACCGACTCTCAGTACGTGAAGAACGGCATCACCCAGTGGATCCACAACTGGAAGCGCAACGGCTGGAAGACCGCGGCCAAGAAGCCGGTCAAGAATGCCGACCTGTGGCAGCGTCTGGACGAGGCGGTGTCGCGCCATCAGGTGCGCTGGGAATGGGTACGGGGCCATGCCGGCCATCCGGAGAACGAACGGGCGGACGCCCTGGCCAACCGGGGTATCGAGGAGATGACGTCATGAGCGAGGAACGGCGGCGCCAGGTGGTACTGGACACCGAGACCACCGGCCTGGAGCCGATGCAGGGGCACCGGATCATCGAGATCGGCTGCGTGGAGCTGGTGGACCGGCGCCTCACGGGCAACAACTTCCATGTCTATCTGCAGCCGGACCGGGAGATCGACCAGGGTGCGGTGGAGGTGCACGGCATCACCAACGAGTTCTTGGCGGACAAGCCGCGTTTCGCCGACATCGCCGAGGAGTTCATCGATTACATCCGCGACGCGGAGGTGATCATCCACAACGCGCCCTTCGACGTGGGCTTCATCGACGCCGAGTTCGCGCGCCTGCCGGACGGGCCGCGTATGGAGGAGCTGTGCCGCATCACCGACACCCTGGTGATGGCCCGAGAGATGCACCCGGGACAGCGCAACAGCCTGGACGCCCTGTGCGGCCGCTACGACATCGACAATACCCACCGCACCAAGCACGGCGCCCTCCTGGACGCGGAGATTCTGGCGGACGTCTATCTCGCCATGACCGGCGGGCAGAAGACCCTGGGACTGGAGGGAGACAGCGATGGAGAAGGCGAGACCGGCGGCACTCAGGGGATCCGGCGCCTGCCCGCCGATCGACCGCCCCTGCAGGTGGTGCGCGCCAGCGATGCCGAATTGGCACGCCACGAGGCGCGCCTGGACGCGATCGACAAGGCATCCGGCGGCGCCACCTTATGGCGCAGGCTTTGAGTCTGCGACGATGCTCGCAGCATCGGACTGCAGCCATGCCATCGGTTGGGGTATAACTCCAAGATCGACCCAGCCAAGGGCGGCCTGGGTTCCTCTGGGAGCGCCGGCGTCCCGCCGGCCGGGCCGCCAGGATGGCGGCGCGCCCGGATCAGGACCTTGCGGATTACCAGGGGATGGCTGGATGCCGCATTCCCGCCGAATGCTCTTCTGGGAGAGGCGCCCTTTTCCTGTCTCGGTTCTGCTTGCGGTCCCGCAATTTCCCGGCGTCAGCGCAGCACCAGGCGCGCCTCGTCGGCGTTGTTGTCGATGCGGCCGTGGAGCTGCCAGCCGGCCTCGGGGGCGGTGAGCTGGATCTTCCAGTTGACTCGTGCCAGCGTGGCGGGCAGCGGCGCCTGGTAGCGGGTGGGCCCGACCGGTTTCAGATCCAGCTCCAGGTCGTTGTTGGGCCGGGTGGGGTGGCGCAGGGCGATTTGCAGCGGCCCGAAGGCGCCGTTGTCGTCGCTCTGCAGGTCCAGGGTGATGACTCCCCGGCTGCGCGACATGCGAATGTCGGCCACGATGCCCAAGTCCCGCGCCTTCTGCAGGGCATCGGCGTCCATGTGGATGGCCAGACCCTTCTTGTAGTAGTTGTCCACCACCAGCCCGTCGTCGCTGGTGCTGGCCAGGTGGATGGTGATCATGGAGGCGATCACCGTGGCCAGCGGAATGCTGATGAGAAACCAGGGCCAGAACTGGCGATACCAGGGCGGTGGTGCGCTGTCGGCAGTGTGCATGGCGGATTGCTCCTTTCGGTTCATCGGGACACCGGGCCAAGGAAACGTGCGGGCTCGTGGCGTCGCAGCTCGGGCTTGTCCCTGGCCACCACATCGAAATAGATCTGGTTGGACCGCTGCTTGATGGATTCAGGGTCGACCTGCACCCGCACCGGCACGTCGGCGACGTCGCCGCTCTCTACATGGACCACCAGAGGCGACTTGCCCACCAGGGAGATCCCCTCCATGCCCGAGACGCTGATCTCGAAATCGTGAGGCTGCTCGTCCATGTTGATGACCTTGAGCCGGTAGACGTTCTCGATGTAGCCCATCTGGTTCTCGGTGTAGAGGTTGCTGCGGTCGCGCAGCACGTCGATCTCCAGCGGGGTACGTGAGGCGATGGCGTAGAACAGCAGGCCCAGCACCAGGGTGATGATGCCCATATAGACGAAGACCCGCGGACGCAGGATGTGGGTGGGCTTGCCTTCCAGGGCGTTTTCCGTGGTGTAACGGATCAGTCCCTTGGGCTTGCCGATCTTTTCCATCACCTGGTCGCAGGCGTCGATGCAGGCGGCGCAGCCGATGCACTGGTACTGCAAGCCGTTACGGATGTCGATGCCCGTGGGACAGACTTGGACACACAGGCCGCAGTCCACGCAGTCGCCCACTGGTTCCCCGCTTTCGGCCTGCTTCTTGGGCTTGCGGGAACGGGGCTCGCCGCGTTTGGCGTCGTAGCTGATGATCAGGGTGTCGCGGTCGAACATGGCGCTCTGGAAGCGCGCATAGGGGCACATGTAGATGCACACCTGCTCGCGCATGAAACCCGCGTTGCCGTAGGTGGCGAAGCTGTAGAAGAAGATCCAGAAGGTCTCCCAGGGACCGAGGTTCCAGGTGACCAGGTTTTGCGCCAGCTCGCGGATGGGAGTGAAGTAGCCGACGAAGGTGAAACCGGTCCACAGCGAGAAGGCGATCCAAAGCGCGTGCTTGGTGATCTTGATGCGCCAATACCGTGCATCGTGCGGGCCTTGATCGAGCTTACGCTGCTTGCGTCCGTCGCCCTCCACCCAGCGTTCCATCAGCATGTAGATCTCGGTCCAGACGGTCTGCGGGCAGGCGTAGCCGCACCACAGACGCCCGGCCAGCGAGGTGAACATGAACAGTGCCAGGGCAGCGACGATCAGCAGGGCGGACAGGTAGATGAAGTCCTGCGGCCAGAACACCATGTCGAACAGGTAGAACTTGCGGCGGGGCAGGTCGAACAGCACCGCCTGATGGCCGTTCCAGTTCACCCAGGGGAGGAAGTAGTAGATGCCCAGCAGCAGCACCATGGCCGCCATGCGCAGGGTGGCGAACAGCCCATGTACCTCGCGGACATAGACCTTCTTGTGCTTCTGGTAGAGTTCGCCGCCGTTGCCGGCAGCGGCCGTGGATGCGTTATTGCTGCTCAACTGCTTCGTCCTCGAAATCGCGTTCGACAGGTTCGTGGCACGGCCTGCGGAAGTAGCAGGTCAGGGCGCTGCTGAGCGACGTCAGCAGCCAGAAAGAGAAGAAGCCCAGAGTGTATCCGGCGAGGCGCGACATTTCGTTGAGATTTCGCAATGCCGCCAGCTCCTTGGGGTCGAACAGCGCGAAAAACAGAACCGTCGCCAGAGCCGCCGTCAGGAAGGAAGGCCAGAGCACTGAAACCATGCGTTGAACCATCGGTATGTCCTCGGGCGGTGACTGGGTTATCGGTCGGGTGGCCATGTCTGCCTCTCTCCTCGTGTACATGAAAAGGCCGGGCAGGGGTACTGCCCGGCCTCCAGTTTACAACCAAGGCTTACTTGTTGGCCGACAGACTCTTCACATAGGCCGCCAGCAGGTGGATCTTCTCCTTGCTGAGCAGCTTCTTGTGAGCCGGCATGACGCCCTTGCGACCTTCGCGAATGGTCTTCTCGATGGTCTTGGGGCTGCCGCCATAGAGCCAGATGTTGTCGGTCAGGTTGGGCGCGCCCAGGGCCTGGTTACCCTTGGCGTCCGGTCCATGGCAGCCGGCGCAGCCGACGCTCATGAACAGTTTCTTGCCCTCGGCTGCCGCCGCCTGGTCGGTGGCGCGACCGCTCAGGCTGAGCACGTACTGGGCGAGTTGATGGATCTTCTCGTCACCCAACTGGGCATGCGCGGGCATGCCGATGCTGGTGCGCCCATCGGTGATGGACTTGACGATGTCCTCGGGCTTGCCGCCGTACAGCCAGTCGTCGTCGGTCAGGTTGGGGAAGCCCCGTGCGCCCGAAGCGTCCGACTGGTGGCACTGCATGCAGTAGGTGAGGAACAGGCGCTTGCCCATCTCGCGCGCTTCCTTGTACTTGGGGTCGGTGGCCAGGGTGGCCACCGGCACCGCGGCGTACTGCTGGTAGATGGGGTCGTACTTCTTCTTCGCCTGCTCCATCTCGGCCTGGTACTGGCTGCCATGGGACGACCAGTTGAGGATGCCCTTCCAGTTGCCCATCCCCGGATACAGGATGAGGTAGACCACGGCGAAGATCAGGGTGCCGTAGAACAGCCACAGCCACCAGCGGGGCAGGGGATTGTTGTACTCCTGCAGGTCGCCGTCCCAGACGTGGCCCGTGACGTCCCCCTGGGCGGCCTCGCCGGCACGCTTCTTCATCGTCCAGCGGATGAGCCACCAGCAGCCCAAGATGTTCAGGCTGGTCAGCACGATGATCCAGCCACTCCAGAAAGTGCTCATGACAGATTCTCCTTTTTGGATGCGTCTTCGGCCTGCATCTCCGCCAGGGCGCGCCGGTCGAGCGCGTCGTCGGCGAAGGGCAGGTTGGCGGCCTCGTCGAAGGCCGGACGGCGTTTCTTGCTATAGGCCCAGAGGATGATGCCGATGAAGGTGAACAGCATCACCACGGTATGCCAGGCACGGATGTCGTTGAGCGTTATGTCGAACATGCCGCGTCCTCCTTACCACTGCTTGGAAGCCAGGCCCAGGCCTTGCAGATAGGCCACCAGGGCTTCCGCCTCGGTCTTGCCGGCGACTTCCTTCTGGGCGTTGGCGATCTCCTCTTCGGTGTAGAGCTCGCACTTCGGGCAGGTCGCGCCGATCACCACGTTGAGGGCACGCATCTTGGCCGCGGTGTCCTTGCCGTCGAGCTTGTTCTCGAACAGCCAGGTGAAGGCCGGCATGTTGGACTCGGGCACCACGTCGCGCGGGTTGTAGAGGTGCGCATAGTGCCAGTCGTCACTGTAGCGACCGCCCACCCGGGCCAAGTCGGGACCGGTCCGCTTGGAACCCCACTGGAAGGGGTGGTCGTACACGAACTCGCCCGCCACGGAGTAGTGGCCATAGCGTTCCGTCTCGGCGCGGAAGGGACGGATCATCTGCGAGTGGCAGACATAGCAGCCTTCGCGGACATAGATGTCCCGGCCCTCCAGCCGCAGGGCGCTGTATTTCTCCACACCGGGTGCCGGTTCGGTGGTATCGGCCATGAAGAACAGGGGCACGATCTCCACCAGGCCGCCGACGCTCACCACCAGGACGATGAGGATGGCAAGGAGTCCGACGTTCTTTTCTACGACTTCATGTGACATTTCTCACCTCCTCTCAGGCTGCGGCCGGAACGGCTTCGTCGTCCACGGCCTTGGCGCCGGAGACGGTCTTCCAGGTGTTGTACGCCATCAGCAGCATGCCGCTCAGGAAGAAGATGCCGCCGAGCAGACGCACGTAGTAGAACGGGTAGGTACGCTCCACCGACTCGATGAAGGAGTAGGTGAGGGTGCCGTCCGCGTTCACGGCACGCCACATCAGGCCCTGCATCACGCCGGCGATCCACATCGCTGCGATGTAGAGCACCACGCCGATGGTGGCGATCCAGAAGTGCAGTTCCACCAGCTTCATGCTGTACATGGACTCGCGACCGAACAGGCGCGGAATCAGGTAGTACAGCGAGCCGATGGACACCATGGCGACCCAGCCCAGGGCCCCGGAGTGCACGTGACCGACGGTCCAGTCGGTGTAGTGCGAGAGGGCGTTGACGGTCTTGATCGACATCATGGGCCCTTCGAAGGTGGACATGCCGTAGAAGGACAGCGACACGATCAGGAACTTCAGGATGGGGTCGTCACGCAGTTTGTGCCAAGCGCCCGAGAGGGTCATGATGCCGTTGATCATGCCGCCCCAGGAGGGTGCCAGCAGGATCAGGGAGAAGATCATGCCCATGGTCTGGGTCCAGTCGGGCAGGGCGGTGTAGTGCAGGTGGTGCGGGCCGGCCCACATGTAGGTGGAGATCAGGGCCCAGAAGTGCACCACCGACAGGCGGTAGGAGTATACGGGGCGGCCGGCCTGCTTGGGCACGAAGTAGTACATCATGCCGAGGAAGCCGGCGGTCAGGAAGAAGCCCACCGCGTTGTGGCCGTACCACCACTGCACCATGGCGTCCACCGCGCCCGGGTAGAAGCTGTAGGACTTGGTCAGGGTGACCGGGATCTCGATGTTGTTGACGATATGCAGCAGTGCGATGGTCAGGATGAAGGCTCCGTAGAACCAGTTCGCCACGTAGATGTGCTTGACCTTGCGCTTGGCGATGGTGCCGAAGAACACGATCGCATAGCTCACCCACACGATGGCGATCAGCACGTCGATGGGCCACTCCAGCTCGGCGTATTCCTTGCTGCTGGTGATCCCCAGCGGCAGGGTGATGGCCGCCAGCACGATGATCAGCATCCAGCCCCAGAAGGTGAACGCCGCCAGCGGGCCGCCGAACAGGCGGGCTTGGCAGGTACGTTGCACCACATAGTAGGAGGTGGCGAACAGCGCCGATCCGCCGAAGGCGAAGATCACGGCATTGGTGTGCAACGGGCGCAGTCGGCCGTAGCTCAGCCATGAGATGCCGTGGGTGAGGTCCGGAAAGGCCAGTTGAGCGGCAGCGATCACGCCCACGAGCATCCCGACGATGCCCCAGATGACGGTCATGATCGCAAATTGCCGCACGACCTTGTAGTTATAGGTTTCTGCTTGCATTTGCGTCTCCCAACTCCCAAATGAAAAGAGTCCAGACGACAAAATTGTCGTCAGGAGACAGCCTAATCCCATGACGAAAACCGTCTTTGACCCAGGTCAATTACAGCTGTAACGGTTTATCAGAATGGACTTATGTCGTGTCGCGACTTGAGATGGGTCAAGGCGCAGCGACGCCGACCGGTTCCGGTCGAAGCGGGGCGTCGGCCTCGGCCTCAGGAGGAATGGCCGAGGGTGGAATGGCAGGGGGTGTGGTGGCGCAGCATCTGCCGCAGGTGTTCCAGATCCTTGATCTTGACGTGCTTGCGGTCCACCTCGAGCACGCCTTGCTCCTGGAAGCGGGTGAACAGGCGGCTGATGGTCTCCAGCGCCAGCCCCAGATAGCTGCCGATGTCCTGACGGGACATGGCCAGGAAGAAATCGGTGGGCGAGAAGCCGCGCCGGCGGAAGCGCTCCGACAGGCTCAGCAGGAAAGAGGCCAGCCGCTCCTCCGCGGTGCTGTTGTTGAGCAGCGAGATCATGTTGGCCTCGGCGCTCACCTCCTTGCTCAGCAGGCGCAGCAACTGGTGCTGCAGGCTGGGAATGGTGGCGGCCAGGTGCTCGAGCTTCTCGAAAGGCAGCTCGCACACCGCGGTGGTCTCCAGCGCCTTGGCGAAGCAGCCGTGCTGGTCGTCCTGGATGGCATCCAGGCCCAGCAGCTCGCCGGGCAGGTGGAAGCCGATCACGTGTTCGTCGCCGGCCGGGGTCTGGGTGAAGGTCTTCACCGAGCCGGTCTTTATGACGTACAGGCTGCGGAAGCGGTCACCGGGGCTGAACAGGATCTGCCCGCGTTGGATGGGCTTGTTGCGCTTGACGATGCTCTCGAGCCTTTCCACGTCGTGCATGTCCAGCCCGTAGGGCAGGCACAGCGACGCCAGGCTGCAATTGGCACAGGCGACCTTGATGCCGTCGATCGATATGACTTTGGATTTCTCGCCCATCGTCTCCGCCGTCCGCCCTATTGTGTGTGTCATTGTCCTGTCCGTCGATTTTGCAGGGAATCCGTCGCCTTTGCCAGCCCCCGATGCTTAACCTGGAGCAAGCGGACCGGGGCCCCAACAAAAAAAGCCGCAGCTCCGTAGAACTGCGGCTTTTTCGAAGCGCGCTTTCTCAGCGCTTGGCCGGCTGTTGCGGGGCCGGAGCGGGGCGCTGCTGCGGCGCACGCTGTTGCGGACGCTGGGGCGCCTGTTGCGGGTAATACCCCGGAGGCGGCGCCGGACGGTAACCGGGCGGCGGCCCATAGGGGGCGGCCCCGGCGGCCGGTGCCGGCGGCGCACCATAGGGGTTGCCCCAGGCCGGAGCGGCCGGCGGCGGATAGCCGTAGCCGTAACCGCCGTAGTAGGGCGGATAGGGCGTGTCGTAGCTGTAGCTGCTGCCGCTCCAGTCGGTGTCGCCGGTACCGCGGAAGTTGCCGCGGGTGTTGCCGCGACCCTTGAAGTTCATGTTGAACTCGGCCTCGCCTTCACCGGTGCCGTCACCGACGAAATCGCCGCTGCCGCGGCCGGTGCCGTAGCCGGACCCGTTGTCGCCCCAAGGCGACCAGGATTCGGCCATTGCCGAGAAGGACAGCGCAAGGCTGCCTGCCAGCGTCACGGCTCCCAAGGTCTTGATCGAAATGCGCATCGGAATACTCCTGAGTTTCTAGAGACTTGTTGTATGGCGCTTTCGTCGGAACTCCTCCTGCGCGCCATCGTCCTTGCCAGGACATGGACAATATAGTCCACCCAGACAGCCTGTGCCAGCGAAGGAAGCGCCGGATGCGGTCACCGCAATACGTCGTCAAGTATTTGATGATAAAGTAAAATTCCTCGGATTCCCGTTCCCGCACCATTTTGTCGTTTTTGACGGGCATCAAGAGATCGCCATTCTGCCCGCCGCGCCGGCGGCCGAATCGCCGCTGACTTGGCCTGCGATTCCTAGTAGACTGTCCCCCCGTCCGAACCCAGTCCACCCCAGTCGAACCTCCGGCCACATGACCAAGTGCATCTTCATCACGGGCGGCGTCGTTTCGTCCCTCGGCAAGGGTATTGCCGCAGCATCCCTCGGCGCGCTCCTCGAGGCGCGGGGCCTCAAGGTCACCATGATCAAGCTCGATCCCTACATCAACGTGGATCCGGGCACCATGAGCCCCTTCCAGCACGGCGAGG
>CAZVIG010000049.1:0-10157 GCA_964627395.1 uncultured Sedimenticola sp. | reverse complement strand
GCGCTGCGCCTGCCAAGATGTTCACATTCACCTGCCCTGCGCCTTGCAAGCGCGCCACGCTGGCCTAGGCTTCTGGGAACGAAGCGACTGTCCGCATAAGATCGCTGCCGCCGAGCCCGGCGGCATGACATGCCGGGATCGGCAGGGAGGGATGGTGTGGCCATGGGCGTGGTGGTGATCGGTTCCGGCAGCGGGGATCTGGCCGACCGGCTGGCGCGGCAGCTCGGGGACGTGGAGGTATGCCGGCTGGACCAGGCGGGTGCCTGCAATGCGTTGGAGCCCGACGCCCTGGTGGTGATCCACGGCCCGTCCTTCGGGAAAGATGCTGAAGGGCTGCGCCGGGTCCTGGCGGCGAGCGAGGGACATCCGTGCTGGCTGCTGGGCGATGCGCCCGCGGGGGCCGACGAGGCGGTCACGCGGCTGGAATGGCCGGTATCCATCGAACGCCTGGGTCGGCTGCTGCGCGAGGCCGGCGCCGGGCAGGGCGACCGGGACCTGGCCCGCGATCTCACGCTGGGTCTGCAACTGGTGGGCCGCTCTCCGCGCTTCCGCCGCACCCTGGATCTGGTCCGCAAATACGCGCGCTGCGATGCGCCGGTGCTGGTGTTGGGCGAGACCGGTACTGGCAAGGAGAAGATCGCCCGCGCCATCCACTATCTGCGCGAGACCCGCGGGGCGCCCTTCGTGGCGGTGAACTGCGGCGCCCTGCCGGACAGCCTGGTGGAGAACGAGTTGTTCGGCCATGTGCGCGGTGCCTTCACCGACGCGCGCGGCGACCAGACCGGCCTGGTGGAGCAGGCCGCGGGCGGCACCCTGTTCCTGGACGAGATCGAGGCGCTCAGCCTCAAGGGGCAGGTGGCGCTGCTGCGTTTCCTGCAGGAATACGAATTCCGTCCCCTGGGCGGCGGCACCCGCCGCGTCCAGGTGCGCCTGGTGTGCGCCAGCAACCGGCGTCTGGAACCGCTGGTGGAAGAAGGCCGCTTCCGCGAGGACCTGTTCTATCGGATCAACATCCTGCCGCTGCAGGTGCCGCCCCTGCGCGAGCGACCCCAGGACATTCCCCTCCTGGCGGAGCACTTCCTGGCCGGCTACCGGCAGCGCTACGGCCAGCCCGGCAGGCACCTGGCCCCGGAGACCCTGGACTGGATGCAGGCGCATGCCTGGCCGGGCAATGTGCGCGAGCTGGAAAACCTGCTGCTGCGCGAATTCCTGCTGGCGGAGGAGGACTGCATCCGCATCCCGCCCCCCAGCTATGAAGGGCCGGAGCGCCGCGGTGCGGTGTTCGACCGGCGCTTCCACGATCTCTACCAGCGCCGCTTCCAGGAGGCCAAGGCGCTGCTGGTGGAGCACTTCGAGCGCAGCTATCTGCGCCATGTGCTGGAGGCCAGCGGCGGCAACGTCTCGCACGCCGCGCGCCTGGCGGGCAAGGAGCGGCGCACCTTCGCCAAGCTGTTGCGCAAGCACGGCCTGAGCCGTCCCCGTCCGGCCTGAGCCGGGGCCTCCTTGCCCCACCACGACCCCCGAGGTAGGGCATCCCGGCCCCGGGGTCATCCCCAACCTCCCGCCGCCGGTCACGGCGAATCAAGGGCTTCGGTGCCGATCCCTCGGTGGCACGCTTTCTGCTCCCTCTCTCTACAAGATCCCCAACAAGGCGAGCGGCATGCGGGAGCGCGAACAGCGCATACGCGACACCGCCAGGGCCATCGAGCAATACCTGCTGCAGCACCCGCGGGCCGCCGATTCCCTGGAGGGCATTGCAGGCTGGTGGCTGGCCCGCCAGCGCATCGACGACGAGCTGGAGGTGGTGCGTGCCGCCCTGCTGCGTCTCGCCGAAGAGGGGGTGATCGTGGAGGTGGACGCCGGCCGTGCCGCCGGGCCCATTTACCGCCTGCGGCGCGACGACCGCGCCAACGAGGGATAGCCGCATGTGGGGCTGGAAGGGGACGCCGATGTCATCGCCTGAAATGCCGATCCCGGGAGCGGGGTGAGTCGCATGGCCAACATCCGCGCCATCCATTCGGTATGCAACTCCCTGGTGCGTTTTCTGCACGATGCCTACCAGGCCTATCGGCCGCCCGGGGCGCCTGAGGGGAGCACCCTGCAGGAGGAGTATCCGTGCAGCTTCCGGGTGCTCTCCTCCGGCGAACTCAAGGCCAGCCCGGACTTCGGCACCACCCTGTCGCTCTATCTCTACCGGGTCAAGGTCAACGAGCACCGGCGCGTGCGACCGGCGCCGCGGGACGCGGGCGGGGCGCTGCCCCTGTCGCTGGACCTGCATTTTTTGATCACCGTCTGGGCGGACAACGCGGCCGCAGAACAGACCATCGCCGCCTGGGCGATGCAGCAGCTCGACCAGCACCCGGTGATGGACCTCTCCTCGCTGGATGCGGCGGGCGGCTGGCGCGCCGACGACCTGGTGCAGATCGTCCCCGCCGAACTCTCCAACGAGGACCTGATGCGCATCTGGGACGCGTTGGCCCCGGACTACCGGCTGTCCCTCAGCTATGTGGCCCGGGTGGTGCGCATCGACCCCGACGAGGCCGAGACCGGCCTGCCGGTGGTGGCGACCCGCTTCGAGTACGGATCGCGGGAGGGTGGACATGGCGGCTGAACGCATCGAGCGACGGGTGCTGGGGGCCCTGGCCCCCCTCAGCCGCGCCACCGCCAGCCCGGTGTCCGCGCCGCTGCGCGTCGCCTCGCAGCAGGCGCAGGTGCGGCGCAACCGCGCCGGGCTCTATGTGATCACCGCAGCGGACGGCCTGGAACACCACCTGGACGCCTTCGAGGCGGCTCCGGCCGCACCGGCGCCCGGCAGCCTCGTGGTGAGCTTCCGCATCGAGGACCCGCGCGGCCGCTTCCTGCCGCGGCAACTCACCCTGAGGCTGCCGCGCGCGCCCGACCCGGCGGCCGAAGACTCCCTGTTCGAGCCGGTGCCGGTGCTGCTCTACCCGGCGGCCACCGCGCCGCTGTCGCCCAACTGGAGCCGTATCCGGGCGACCCTGCGGCGCGCCGGCGAGCCGCTGCGCGGCGCCCTGCTGCGGGTGGTGCGCCTGCTCGACGAGACGGTGATCGCCAGCGGCATCAGCGATCCACGCGGCGAGGCCCTGCTGATCGTGCCCGGGGTGCCGGTGACCCGCTTCGCCGAGGAGGGCGAGGCGGAGGACGGCGCCACCCCGGTGGTGGTGAACCGCCTGCCGGTGCGCCTGGAGGTGTCGCATCGCGAGCGCGACTGGCCGGTGGACCCCGATGAACTGGAGGCGGAACACGCCGCCGATCTGGCGACCAGCGTGGAGCTGGCGCTGCGTACCGGCGGGAGCGAACGCGTCGTCCTGAACCTGACCTGAAGCGGAGAGAGCCATGCCCGAATATCTAGCCCCCGGCGTGTACGTCGAAGAAACCAGTTTCCGCGCCCGTTCCATCGAGGGCGTCAGCACCAGCACCACCGCCTTCGTGGGCCCCACCCGCAAGGGGCCGGTCGAGGGGCCGCCGGTGTTCGTCTCCAGCTTCGGCGAGTTCGAGCGCATCTTCGGCGGCTTCGGCGATCTGGACTTCGGCGGCGGGCCGGTCACCAACCACCTGGCCCATGGGGTGCAGGCCTATTTCAACAACGGCGGGGCGCGCCTCTATGTGGCGCGGGTCTTCGCGAGCACGGCCGGCGATCCCCCCGCCGAGCCCGAGGTGGCGCAGGTGAACTTCGACCGCGCCCGCGGCCTCGCCAGCAGCGGTGTGCTGGGCGACGGCAATGCGGCGAGCAAGATCCGCTTCGTGGCGCGGACCCCCGGCGCCCTGGGCAACGGCCGGGTGGAGATCGCCTTGCGCACCGTGCCGGCCACCGAGCGGGCGCGGGAGCGCGCGCCGCGGGGATCGCTGCTGCGCCGCGAGGGCGACCCGACCCAGTTCTTCGTCAACGGCCCCGGCGGTTTCCTGAACGACGCCGAGCCGCCGGCGGCGCCGGGCGCATACCAGAACGGCGATGTGCTGGTGACGGTGGACCTGCTGTACCGCGACGCCGAGGGCAACGAATACGCCTACCAGGATCTGGGCCTGGCCCCCGGTCATCCGCGCTACATCGGCGACGTCCTGGCACGCGAGCCCGACCGCCTGGTGGACCGGCTGGAGCAGCCGGTCGCGCTGCTGCTGGGAGACGCCGTGACCCCACCCCTTCTGTACGCGATGCTCGAGGGGCTGACAGCGATCCCGCTGTCGCTGAGCGGCGGCGGGGACGGCAACGAGCCGGCCGCCGCGGACTACACCGAGCCGCTGGCTGAACTGGCGCGGGTGGACGAGATCTCCATCGTCGCCGCCCCGGGCTACGGGGCGCGTACCGACCGCCAGGCCATCCAGGAGGCGCTGGTGGGGCACGCCGAGACGCGCAAGGCCTACCGCATCGCGGTGCTGGAGACGCGCCCGGGCATCCTGCCCCAGGAGGCGCTGGACGACCGCGCGGTGGTGGATTCCAGTCACGCCGCCATGTACTACCCCTGGGTGGTGGTCTCCAACCCCCTGGCGCGACCCGACGACGCCAGCATCCCGCGCGAGCTGCACCTGCCGCCGTCCAGCTTCGTGTGCGGCATCTTCGCGCGCAACGACATCGCGCGCAGCGTGGCCAAGTCGCCGGGCAACGAGGTGGTGCGCGGCGCCCTGCGTTTCGAGCGCAACATCGGCCACGCCGAGCAGGAACTGCTCAACCCCCGCGGCGTGAACTGCCTGCGCTTCTTCCCGGGGCGCGGCCACCGTCTGTGGGGGGCGCGCACCGCCAGCTCCGACCCGGAATGGAAATACGTCGGGCCACGGCGCTACTTCCTGTACCTGGAACACTCCATCGACCGCAGCACCCAGTGGGCGGTGTTCGAGAACAACGGCCCCCGCCTGTGGGCCGACGTCACCGAGGCGGTGAGCAGCTTCCTCTACAACGAATGGCGCTCCGGCAACCTGCTGGGGGCGACCCCGGAGCAGGCCTATTTCGTGCGCTGCGACCGCAGCACCATGACCCAGAACGACCTCGACAACGGACGCATGATCTGCCTGATCGGCGTGGCGGTGCTCAAGCCCGCGGAATTCGTGGTGTTCCGCATCGGGCAGAAGACCGCCGAGGCGCGGGACTGACAGACCACCAGCACAGGAGCGAACGACATGGCCGAACGTACCACCCCCTACGGGGCCTTCAACTTCCTGGTGAACCTGGGCGGCCCCAACGGCGCCGACACCCCGCTGGGCGGCTTCTCCGACGTCAGCGGCATCGGCACCGAACTGACCATCGCCGAATACCGCAACGGCAACGACCGCGAGAACCATGTGCGCAAGGTGGCCGGGGTGCACAAGGTCTCCGACGTCACCCTCAAGCGCGGCATCGTCAACTCCAGCGATCTGTGGGCATGGATCAAGGACGCGCAGCGCAACGGGCCCGATTCCAAGCGCACCGTGGTGATCACCCTGCTCGACGAGGCGGGCAACGACGTGGAGTCCTGGACCCTGCTGGGCGTGCTGCCGATGAAGTACACCGGTCCCACCCTGGCGGCCAAGGGCGGCGGCGACGTGGCGATGGAGGAACTGGTGCTCTCCGCCGAGGGCATGGACCTGCGTCAGGCATCCTGAGGAGGCGGCGTGGACGGACTGGTCTTCGAGACACCGCCGGCGACACCCCCGGCGTCGGCCTGGCGCAACGACCTGGTCTGCTTCATCGGCCAGGTGGCGGCGCGCGAGGCGGATCCGCCCCAGGACCTGAGCGACTGGCTGCGCGCCCAGGGCTGGTGGGCGCCCCCCGGGGTCGAGGCGCTGCGTCCGGACACGCTCTACGATGTGCCCGTGCCGGTGGCGAGCTGGGAGCGCTTCGACCGCCTGTTCGCCTGGGAACGACGGCCCCATGCAGAGGGCGTCTTCGGCGCCGCCTATCTGGCCGCGGCGGTGCGCGCCTTCTTCGCCCAGGGCGGCCGCCAGTGCTATGTGATCAGCGTCGGCGAACCGCTGCCGCCGCAGGCGGACGCCGCAGCGCGTGCGCAACGCCTGGCGCGCCTGGTGCCGCCGGAGCGCGGGCAGCGCAGTCACCGCGAACAATGGCACGGCCTGCACCACCTGTTCGGTCTGCCCGAAGTGGCCCTGGTGGCGTTGCCCGATCTGCCGGAACTGGTGGCGGAGCCGCCCGTCCCGCTCGAGCCCGCGCCGCCGCGCCCTGCGGCGCCGCAGCCCGATTTCCTGCCCTGTTCCGAGCCCGCCGCGCCACCTGCGCCGGACCGGCCGGTGCTGCGCCTGGAGGCCCCGCGCTGCAGCGATGCGGGCTATGGCACCTGGCGGGTGGTGCTGCGGCGCGCCCTGCGCTGGATCGGGGACTGGCGCCGCGACCTGATGCTGCTCGCCGCCCTGCCGCTGCCGCGGCACGACAGCGAGGCGGGGCGCGATCCCGCCGCCTTTTTGGACGCCAGGGGGTGGTTCGCCCCCGGCGAGGAACTGGCCTCGCCGCGTCTGCAACTGGCCTGGCCCTGGCTGCGCAGCGTCGCCGGCCTCGATCTGCCGCAGGGCCTGGAACCGCCCGACGGCGCCCTGGCCGGCCTGCTGGCGCGCAACGCCCTGGTTCAGGGCACCTTCCGCAACGCCGTCCCGCTGCTGCCCCAGGACCTGCTGCAGACGGTGCCCGCCCTGGATCGCCGGGCGCGCAACGCGCCCCTGGCCGGGCTGCCGTTGCAGGAGCGGCTGTGCCTCTGGGACGCCGGCCCCCAGGGGCTGCGGCTGCGTTCCGACGTCACCACCGCATCCGATCCGCTGCGCCGCCAGGGCGGGGTGGCGCGCACCCTGGGACTGGTGCTGCGCGCGGCGCGGCGCGTCGGCGAGGAATTCGTCTTCGAGCCGGCGGGCGAGACCCTCTGGGCCCGGGTGGAGCGCCGCCTGGGCGAGCTGTTGGCCCGGCTGCAGGCCGCCGGCGCCCTGGACGACGGCCCCGGCGGGGGCTTCGGGGGGCGTCGCGACCGCAGCACCACGAGCGCCGCCGACATCGACGCAGGGCGGGTGATCGCCCAGGCCTGGATCCGCCCGGCGGCCAGTATCGAACGGCTGCATGTCCGCCTGGTCCTGGGGGACGGCAGGGTGGCGGTGGGCACCGATGCGAGGGATGCGGCATGAGCCATATGGACGAGCCACTGCACGCCTTCCGCTTCCAGGTGGACTTCCACGAGGAGCTGCTCGCCGGCCAGGACGGTGGCCGGGTGCCGCTGTGCAGCGGCGCCTTCGCCGAGTGCAGCGGCCTGGAGGCCAGCATGGAGCCCAAGGTGATCCGCGAGGGCGGACGCAACTGGGGCGCGGTACAGCGCATGGGGGCGGTGAGCTTCGCCACCGTGATCCTGAAGCGCGGCCTCACCCGCAGCGATCATCTCTGGGCCTGGTTCCGCCTGGTGGGCGAGGGCGCCTATGCGCATCGTCTCAACGTCACCATCACCCAGTTCGACCCCTCGGGCCGGGGACTCTTCTCCTGGACCCTGCGCCAGGCCCTGCCGGTGAAGTTCAAGGCGCCCGACCTCAACGCGCGCGCCGGCGAGGTGGCGATCGAGGAACTGCATCTGGCACACGAGGGGCTGGCGCGGGTGAAGCCGCTGGTCGCCGCCCCGGGAGCGCACCCATGAACGCGCAAGCCGAATGCCAGCGGGCCTGTTTCCTCAACACCACCGACCATTCGAAGGTCGAGGTCCACTTCAACCCCGCCAGCCTGCAGTACGGGATCAGCAACGAGATCCGGGGGACGGACGACAAAAAGCCCAAGCAGTTCGTGGACAAGAGCAGCGCCACCCTGAGCATGGACCTGGTGTTCGACACCACCGACAGCGGCAAGGACGTGCGCGTCGCCACCGGCCGGGTCGCGGCGCTGATGAAGCCCGACGAGGAGAAGCGGACGCCGCCGCAGGTGGAGTTCCAGTGGGGCGCCTTCCGCTTCACGGGCATGGTGGAGAGCTTCAAGGAGACCCTGGAGTTCTTCTCCGCCGACGGGGTGCCGCTGCGTGCCTCGGTGAGTCTCTCGCTGGTGAGTCAGGAGAAGATCTTCGTGAAGGAGGCGGCGTCGGACAATTCGGGACGCGACGCCCTCGGCCGCGAGACGCAGGACAAGACCCGGGATGCCCCGCTGTCGTCCGGGGACGGGCGCGGCGTGGCCGGCCTGGCGGCGCGCCTCGGCGATGCGGCGGCGGCGCGACTGCTGGCCGCGGCGAACGGCATCGAGAACCCGCGCTTCCCCGGCCGTTCGCTGCTCCAGATCCCCGGCGAGACGGCGCCCGCACCGCCGCGCGGACTGGTGCCCGAGGCCGCGGGCCGTCCGCCGACAGGCTTCTCCGGCCTGCGCAACCCGCCCCCGCGCGCCGCGCGCCGCCCGGATACCCGCGCCCTCGACCGTGGCCCCGAGAGCGCCGCCCTGGCGAGCGGGGATCCCGACGCGGCGGGACCCGGCGGCCGTGCCCGCGACGCAGGCAAGGGCGCCCAGAGCACCGATGTGGGCCAGCCGGGGGCGCTGGCATCCAGGCTCCAGTTCGACGAGGGAGGTGACCCATGGCCGTGATCTTCGACGAGGTGGTGACCGAGCTGGAGGGGCCGCCACCCGCGCCCGAGGCGTCCGATCGCGGACGCGAACGGCGCGTGCCGGACCGCCGTGCCCTGCTGCGCCGGCTGTGGCAGGAGGAGCGCCGGCGCGACGCCCGCCGCCGGTTGCGCCTGGAGGCGGACTGATGGCCACCCCGCTGCCGCGCCCGCCCGTCTCCAACCCGCGGCCCCGACTCAGCATCGACGGGGTGGAGCCGGAGCGGGCCTCGGCGCTGCTGCAGGCGCTGGAGGTGAACGAGCAGGAGGGCGGCCTGGCCAGTCTGGAGCTGCGCCTGAGCAACGTCGCCAGCCTCGACGACGGCAGCGCCGGCGCGGCCTTCGAGGACGAACGCGAGCTGCGCCTGGGCAGCCGCATCACGGTGGCGCTGGGCGATGCGCAGGAACCGCAGGAGGTGTTTCGCGGCATCGTCACCGGCCTGGAGGCGGATTACCCCGGAGACGGTCCGCCGGAGCTGGTGGTGCATGCCGAGGACGCGCTGCAGCAGGCGCGCATGCACCGCCGCACCCGGGTCCACCGCGACCGGTCGCTGGCGGACCTGCTGCAGGCCCTGGCCGGCGATCTCGGTCTGCAGGCGGAGGTGAGCGGCCTGGACCGGGCGCGCGCGCAGCAGGCGGCGCCGCGCACGGAGATCCGGCGCGAGGCCATCGCCCTGAGCCGCTTCCAGGATCTGCAGCGGCTGCGCCTGTTCGCCGACCTGGCGCATCAGGTCACCGCGGTCACCAGCGCCGGCTGGGACCCGCTGCGGGGCGAGGCGGTGAGCGGCCGCGGGGAGCGCCGCCCGCAGCCCGGGCGCGGCCGTTCCGGGGCGGAGCTGCTGCGCGAGGCCCTGGGCGAGCGCGAGGAGCACGTCGGCCAGGTCGCGGTCACCGATGGCGAGGAGGCCCAGGCGCTGGCGGACGCCCTGTTCGAGCGGCGCGCCCGCGCCTTCGTCACCGCCGAGGGCACCGCATGGGGCCATCCACGTATCCGGGTCGGCTGCGAGCTGGAGCTGAGCGGCATCTCGCCCCGCTTCGACAACACCTATCAGGTCGTCGCCACCTGTCACCGCTACAGCGTGCGCGAGGGCTATCTGACCGACTTCCGCGCCGAGTGCGCGGCCCTGGGAGAACCCGCATGAGCGACCGACGCCTGCTCGAGGAACTGGTGCCCCTGCTGCACGGCGGCTGCTACCTGGGCCGGGTGGAGTCGGTGGACGACCCGGACGACCTGGGACGGGTCAAGCTGCGCCTGCTCGCCTTCGACGGCACCCATGAGCAGGACGCCGTGGTCTGGGCGCGGGTGGCCGCCCCCTTCGCCGGCGCGCGGCGCGGGGCCTTCCTGCTGCCGGATGTGGGCGACGAGGTGCTGGTGACCCTGGTCAACGGCGATCCGCGTCAGCCGGTGGTGATCGGCGGCCTGTGGAACGGCGCCGCGCCGCCGCCGGAACGCCTGGAGGGCAACGGCGTGGACCGCTGGAGCCTCACCGGCAAGGCGGGCACCCGCATCGCCATCGAGGAGAAGCAAGACGGCCAGCCGACCATCCGCTTCACCACCCCCGGCGGGGTCAGCGGCGAGCTGAGCGACGAGGAGGGCGGGCGGGTGG
>CAZVIG010000048.1:0-10614 GCA_964627395.1 uncultured Sedimenticola sp. | reverse complement strand
GGACATGGGACCAATGATAAGGGATGGGGCGCCTCGAAAAGACTCCAGAACCCGACGATTGAAACCGCCAATCCTGTCTTGGTTGACCCAGGCGGCCGGGTTTGCCAAGGTGCCGGGGATTCCTTCACCGCCTGCCTGGAGACCCCATGAGCGATACCTTCCGCGCCCTGCTGCTGAGCCGCGACGAGGCGGCCGGAACCCGTGCCGAGATCCGCGAGCTGGACGAGTCGCAACTGCCCGAGGGCGATGTGCTGGTGGATGTCGCCTGGTCCAGCCTCAACTACAAGGACGGCCTGGCGATCACCGGCAAGGGCAAGGTGGTGCGCGACTGGCCCATGGTGCCCGGGATCGACCTCGCCGGCACGGTGCGCGAGTCCGCCTCGCCGGATTACCGTCCCGGCGACCCGGTGATCCTCACCGGCTGGGGCGTGGGGGAGCGCCACTGGGGCGGCTTCAGCCAGCGCCAGCGGGTGCGTTCGGAATGGCTGGTGCCCCTGCCGGAGGGGCTGTCGCTGCGCGATGCCATGGTGATCGGCACCGCCGGGCTGACCGCCATGCTCTGCGTGATGACGTTGGAGGAGGCCGGCCTGGAGCCCGGTGCGGGCGAGGTGCTGGTGAGCGGCGCTTCCGGCGGGGTGGGCAGCGTGGCGGTGGCGCTGCTCGCGGGGCTCGGCCACCACGTGGCGGCGGTCACCGGCCGGCCCGAGGGCGCGGACTGGCTGCGGCGCCTGGGGGCGGCGGAGATCGTGCCGCGCGAGGCCATGAGCGAGCCGCCGCGCCCCCTGGAGAGCCAGCGCTGGGCGGGCGCGGTGGACACCGTGGGCGGGGTCCTGCTGGCGCGCGTGCTGGCCGAGCTGCGCTACGGCGGTGCGGTGGCCGCCTGCGGCCTGGCCGGCGGCCATGAGCTGCACACCACGGTGATGCCCTTCATCCTGCGCGGCGTCAGTCTGCGCGGGGTGGATTCGGTGATGTGTCCGCGCGAGCGTCGCCAGCGCGCCTGGGAGCGGCTGGCGCGCGAACTGCCGCGCGAGCTGCTGGATGCGATCGCCCAGGAGGCCACCCTGGAGGATCTGCCGCGTCTGGCGGAGGAGATCCTGGCCGGGCGGGTGCGTGGCCGGGTGGTGGTGAACCTGGGCGCCTCGTGAAGATCTGGGTGGACGCCGATGCCGCCCCGCGGGCGGTGAAGGAGATCCTCTATCGCGCAGCGGAACGGGTCGGGGTGCCGCTGGTGCTGGTGGCCAACCAGCCGCTGCAGGTGCCACGCTCGCGCCTGATTCGCAGCGTCCAGGTGGGGGCCGGCTTCGACGTGGCGGACGATTACATCGTGCAGCAGGCCGAGCCGGGCGACCTGGTGATCACCGCCGACATCCCGCTGGCGGCGGAGGCGCTGGAGAAAGGGTGCGCGGTGATCGATCCGCGCGGCGAGCGCTACACCCCGGACAACATCCGGCAGCGCCTGAACATGCGCGACTTCATGGACACCCTGCGCGCCAGCGGGATCGCCACCGGCGGCCCTGCCGCCTATGGCCAGCAGGAGCGCCAGGCCTTCGCCAACCAGCTCGACCGCTTTCTCGCGCGGTACGCCTGAGTCCGACGCCTGCGGGCCTTCGCTAGCGTCTCCATCTCCCGACAGGGGGCGAGATGCAGTCCCTTGCCGCCTCCGCTATGTTCCCTCCGCCTCCACCGGTAAGGAAGGCGCGTCCGTGCGCGTCGCTCCGGCCGCAGAGGGGCGGGCCCGATGGCGGCTGCCATCGCACAAGAAAGGGAACCAAGGAGATTCACGGTGAGCGACATGAGAAGCAAACTACGTTATGCGCCGCTGGTCGGCGCCCTGGCGCTGGTGATGAGCGGTTGCGCCAGCAACAGCGGCAACACCCGGCTGTCCGACCTGCAGCAGGAGCTGAATGCCCAGAAGCAGGAGAACGCCAGCCTCAAGGCCAGCCTGGCCAAGGCCGAGGAGAAGGCCTCGGCGGCGATGCAGGCCTCGGCCAGCGCCCCGGCCATGCCGGCGGGCGACGGCAACCAGCTGCTGCCCCCCAACCCCAAGAAGGGCGAGTGCTACGCCCGCGTCTGGGTGCCGCCCCAGTACAAGGAGGTGCCCAAGAAGGTGCTGGTGAGCGAGGCCAGCGAGCGCACCGAGGTCATCCCCGCCAAGTACGAGTGGGTGACCGAGGAGGTGGTGGTCAAGCCCGCCACCACCCGTATCGAGACCGTGCCCGCGGTGTACGAGACGGTCAAGGAAACCATCCTGGTGAGCGACGCCAAGCGCACCTGGCGCACCGGCCTGGATCCCAAGTCGGCACCGGCCAGCGACGAGCTGCTGGCGGCCGCGCGCAAGCACGGCGTGGATCTGGACAACGCCAAGCCCGGGATGTGCTTCCACGAGCACTATCG
This sequence comes from uncultured Sedimenticola sp., assembly GCA_964627395.1. Lineage (GTDB taxonomy): Bacteria > Pseudomonadota > Gammaproteobacteria > Chromatiales > Chromatiaceae > MONJU. The sequence goes on along the minus strand of CAZVIG010000048.1, from coordinate 8,220 downwards.
TCCGGCGAAATACGTCTGGGAAGAGCAGCAGGTGCAGGTGAGCGACGCCGCCGAGAAGGTGATCACCAAGCCGCCGGTGTACCGCTGGGTGGAGAAGCGCGTGATGGTGAGCGAGCCCACCGTGCGCTACGAGGAAGTGCCCGCGGTGTACGAATGGGTCGAGGAGAAGGTGCTGGACAAGCCGGCGCACACCGTCTGGAAGAAGGGTGAGGGTCCGATCCAGAAGATCGACGAGGCCACCGGCGAGATCATGTGTCTGGTGGAAGTGCCGGCCACCTACAAGATCGTGCGCAAGCGCGTGCTGAAGAAGCCCGCCAGCGTGCGCAAGATCGAGATCCCCGCCAAGTACAAGACGGTGAAGGTGCGCGAGCTGGTGCAGGACGCCACCGTCGAGAAAGTGAAGATCCCGGCCAAGTACAAGACCGTCAAGGTGCGCAAGCAGGTCTCCGGTCCCGAGTTCGTGTGGCATGAAGTGCACAAGCACGGCGAACCGAAGAGCACTCGTACCGGCAACCGCATCTGCCTGGTGGAGACGCCGGCCAAGTACAAGACCGTGACCCGCCGGGTGCTCAAGTCCGCAGCCACCACCCGCAAGGTGGAGGTCCCTGCGGTGACCAAGAAGGTCAAGGTGCGAAAGATGGTCGCCGAGCCGCAGGTGAAGCGGATCGCCATCCCCGCCAAGTACGAGACGGTGATGCAGCGTCAACTGGTGCGTGACGGCTACATGGAGTGGCGCTCCATCCTGTGCAAGACCAACATGACCACCGACCGCATCATGGCGATCCAGCGTGCGCTGAAGAAGGCCGGCTATTACGGCGGCCCCATCGACGGCATCATCGGCAAGCAGACCATCGCTGCCGTGAACGCCTTCCAGCGGGCCAAGGGCCTGCCGGTGGACCGTTATCTCAACATCGAGACGGTCAAGGCGCTGGGCGTCTCGCCCCGCTGATCCCGGCCCATCCGGTCGGTTTCATGCCGAACCCCGTCCCGCGACAGCGGGGCGGGGTTTTTTCAGGCCATTGAAAAACGGTTTTATTGAACGGCTTGTCCGGGGTGTCGTGGGCCCGAGACGCCCGCCGGCGCCCGTGAAGGCGGCATTTCGCCTATCCTGTGGCCAGACTCAACCGAGAAAGGCATTCCCATGACCCGATTCCATCTGCGCCTCGCCGCCCCGGCACTGTTGGCGGCCACCCTGCTGGCGGCCTGTTCGGGGCCCCAGGAAGATCCCCGCGTGAGCTTCTGCCGCGGCATGGCGGCGGACCTCACCGGCACCGAGCCGGCGGCCTGGCGCCACCGGGGCGACCGCATCGTGGAACCGGAATACGCCGAGGTGACGGTGGAGGACGGCAAGCGCAGCGTGAGCTGCTTCTATGCCTATGACGCCGTGGAGCCCGGCGCCATGGAGCAGGCCACCCCGCTGCTGGCGTTTGCGACCCTGCCCTACGAGGTGCACCTGGGCGACCAGGTGTTGAAGGGCCCGGCCCTCACCGAGGCGGTCAAGCGCCAGCAGTTGCGCTGGAACCAGGCGATGCTGGACAAGGCGCGTCAGGGCGTGGGGCAGGCGGTGGACAAGGCGCGCCAGGTGGTGAACGACGCCGCCGGCCGCTAGTTCGGTCAGGCGCCTGCAGGCGTGCGTTGCGCTAGCGCCTGCAGCGCCTCGGCCTGGGACTTCAACGCCTCCAGCAGGGAACGCACCCGTTCGGTCTCCCTGTCGCGGATAAGCTGTTCCAGGCGCTGCAGGCAGTGGTGGGTACGCGGCAGGGCGCAGGCCGCCGCGGCGCCCAGCAGGCGATGGTTGTACTCCCACAGGAGTTGCCATTCGCCGTCCTCCAGCAGGGCGGGCATGTCCTCCAGTCCCTTGCCCAGATCGGCCAGGAACATCTCGAACATGTGCGCCACCACCCGCTCGTTGCCGCCGGCGATGCGCAGCGCCGCCTCCTCGTCGCGCAGCGGCAGGGTCTCGCCGTCCTGCATCGCCTCGGCGGGCATCTGCGGTGCGGGGCCATCGGACTCCGGAAGCTCCACACGGTAGAAGCTACGGATGGTTAGGAGCAGCTTCTGCTCGTCCACCGGCTTGATCAGCACCTCGTTCATGCCGGCGGCGAAGATGCGGTGCTGGTTCTCGGCGGTGACGTCGGCGGTGATGGCGACGATGGGGGTATCGACGTTGGGACCGTCGCCACGGCGGATCCGGCGGGCCGCCTCCAGGCCGTTCATCACCGGCATGTGGATGTCCATCAGGATCAGGTCGAAGCTCTGCTCGGCGGCGCGCGCCAGCGCCTCCTCGCCGTTCCCTGCGGTTACGATATCGGCCCCGTGGCCGGCCAGCAGGCTGCGGCTCAGTTCCAGGTTCACCGGGTTGTCGTCGGCCACCAGGATGCGCAGATCCCCCAGCGGCGCATCCGGGTCGTCGCTGTCGTAGGGGTCGGTGAGCAGGCTGGAGTGCTCTTCCGGCTCCTCCTCCACCGGTTTCAGCGGCAGGGTGAACCAGAAGTTGGAGCCCTCGCCAGGCGTGCTGTCGAAGCCGATCCCGCCCTGCATGCCCTTCACGATCTTCTTGCTGATGCTCAGTCCCAGCCCGGTGCCGCCGTAGCGGCGGTCGGTCCCGGGGTCGCCCTGGGTGAAGGGCTCGAACAGCCGGTCGCCGCGCAGCGGGTCGATGCCCACCCCGGTGTCCTGCACGCTGAAGGTGATCAGGTCTTCGTCCTGCTCGCCGTCCAGCATCACCCGGATCACCACTTCGCCGCGCTCGGTGAACTTGATGGCGTTGTTCACCAGGTTGATCAGCACCTGGCGGATGCGCAGCGCGTCGCCCAGCAGCCAGTCGGGTACGTCGTCGTACACCAGCTGGCGCAGCGCCAGGCCCTTCTCCTCGGCCTGGGGCGAGAACAGGGTGACCACGCCGTTGACCAGCCTGCGCAGGCGGAAGGGTTCCTCGTGGAAGCGGATCTCGCCGGATTCCAACTTCGAGAAGTCGAGGATCTCGTTGACGATCGCCAGCAGATTGTCCGCCGACTCGCGGATCGCATCGAGCTGGGCACGCTGCTGCGGGTCGAGGTCGCTGCGCGCGAGCAGGCGCGCGAAGCCGGTGATGCCGTTCATGGGGGTGCGGATCTCGTGGCTGATCACCGCCAGGAAGTCCGACTTCGCCTTGCTGGCGGCGAGCGCCCGCTTGCGCGCCAGGTCGAGCTGGATGTTGCGTACCTCCAGGGCGTCCATGGTGGTCTGCAGGTCGCGCACCGTCTGTTCCACCTCCGCGGTGAGCTGTTCCTGGGTGAGGGCGACCCGTTCGGCCATCTGGTTGAAGCCTTTCTCCAAGATGCCCAGCTCGCCGCGGGAGCGTTCCTCCACGCGTGCGCTCAGGTCGCCGCCGGTGATGCGCTCGACCGCGCGCGAGAGGGCGATGATGGGGCGTACCGTGCGCTCGCTGAGCAGCAGGGCCAGCAGCGAGGTGAGCAGGATGCCGCCGAGGATGATCAGCAGCGCATTGCGCAGCACCTCGTGACGCAGCCCGGACAGGGAGCGCTCCAGCAGGGTCAGTTCCACCGATCCGAGGGGCGCCGGCGTGGCGGCGAGATGCGCCGGCTCGCCCAGTTCCTCGGCGGCCACCGTGGCGGTCGGGCCGCGCACCGTGGCCAGGAAGCGGTGCCGGCGCTCGCGGGCACTGGCGTCCGCCGGGGGGCGGTCGAGGCGTACCAACACCTTGCCGTCGGCGTCCCGGATCAGGATGCCTGTGATGTCCGGTTTGTCGAGAAAGGTCCGGGCGGCGTTCTCCAGGCTGTCGGTGTTGCCGCTGAACAGGCCGTAGACCGCCAGCGCCGCCAGTTCGTTGGCCAGCGCCTGGCCGCGGCTCTGCAGGGAGGCCTCCAGGTCGGTCATCCGTGCATTCACCAGGTAGCCGCCCAGCAGCAGGCTCATCACCAGCATGGGCACCAGCCCCAGCACCAGGGCGCGGGCACGCAGTCCGCCGAGTCGCTTCATGGCCGCTCCCTCCATCGTTCGATCTCCCTGTCGGAGGGCAGGGTGAGGTGTAGCGCCCCGGCCACGCGCCGGTTGACCGCGGTCTCGAAGCGGCGCGGAAAACCGCGCGAGGCGGCCGCCCCCTGCAGGAGCTGCCAGGCGCGGTCCGCCGCCTCGGTGCCCACGCTCTGTGGCGAGGAGAACAGTGCCGCCACCGCGCCGGCCTTCACCATGCCGCGCGAGAAGCCCACCACCGGGATCCGGTCGCGGAAGGTGGCCAGCAGGATGGTGGCCAGGGTCGCGCGGTTGTAGACCAGAGGGTCGGGCAGCGCCAGCAGCAGGTCGATGCGCGACCGCAGGCGCCGCAGGCGGCGCCCGATCTCATCGCTCCCGGCGACCTCCACGATCCGCATCTCGATCCTGGCCTCGTGGCCGATCGTCCGCAGGCGATCCGGTCGCCACAGCCCCTCTCTGCCGAGCAGCACGCCGATGCGGCGGCGTTCGGGCAGCAGGAAGCGCGCGAAGGCGAGCAGACGGGCGGGAGGCTGTTCCAGATAGATGGCCGATACCTTGGGTCCCGGCGCGCGTTCGAGGAAGTGGCTGCGTGACACCATCACATGGAGCTGCGGCGTGCTGGCATGGCGCTGCAGGGCGGTATTGGAGGCCTTGTGACCCACTGCCACCACCAGTCGGGGCGCGGGTACGGGTTGCTCCGCTCCGTCGGCCAGGGCGATACGTACCTGGGGACAGGCGGGCGCCTCGCGGCAATGTTCGGCGAGGCGGGCGCGGAAGCGTTGCTCCACCGTGCGATAGCGCGGACTGTCGGCGGAGAGCAGGAGCAGCAGGCTGTTTCCGCCGGTGCCGGCGTCGGCGACGGCTGGCAATGGCAGGAGCAGCAGCCAGGCGAACAGCCAGCCTGTCGCGACCGGAAGGCGTCTTCGGCAGTGTGGGTGAATCCGTTTCACATCCGGTTGGCCGTTGTCCCTGTGATGCCGTGTATCAGCGGGTTTCCACCCGCAGGCGCAGGTAGAGTCGTCGTTCGAACTTGTTGTCGTCGCGGAATTCGCGGTAGGCCTGGTTGCGCAGGTTCTGGCCGATCAGTTCCAGTTGGGCCTGCTGATCGCCCAGCCGGAAGCGGCGCGCGACGCGCAGGTCCAGGCGGTCGTAGGGGGGCAGCCGGTCGCCGTCGTTGGGCCAGTTCATCTGGGACATATAGTAGTAGCCCAGCGAAGCGGCCCAGCCGCCGTCGAAGCGGTGAGAGAGCAGGGCGCTGGCGGTCAGCCTGGGTACGTATTCTCCGGTGTCGGCGGTCTCCAGGACGTTGCCTGTGGCGTCCATCTTTTTGATGCGTGACCCCTTGGCACGCACCAGGCTGGCGGCGCCGGTGAGGGTGGTGCGGTCGTCGGCCTGGTAGCGTAGCTGCAGGTCGAGACCCTCCAGGTCCATCCAGCCGGCGTTCCGGTTGACCGTCAGGTCGTGCGGGTTGAATACCGCGGGCACGTCATCGCAGCCGTTACAGCCGTCTTCGATCACCACCTCGTCGATGTAGTTACGCAGCCGTTCCTTGAAGGCGCGCAGATCGACGGACAATCCCTCCACCCAGTCGGTGGCCACCAGTCCCAGCTCCAGGGTGTCGAGGCGTTCGGGCTCGATGGGGATGCCGGCGTTGGAGATCACCAAGTAGTCGAAGGGGGTGCCGGTCACCACCAGAGGCGCCAGATAGCTGGGGTCGCTGGTGTGCAGCCGGTACTCTCCGAACTGTTCGGAGAAGGAGGGCATGCGGTAGGCGCGCGAGGCGGCGAGGCGCAGGGTGTTGTGCTCGTCCAGGTGGACATTGAGGGCCAGTCGGGGGGAGAAGAACAGCCGGTCCTGGTCGCTCGGGTCCTCCAGCATGGCGCCGGCGTTGAACACCCAACGGCCTTCCGTGTCCAGATGGCGCTCCAGGTTGCCGAACAGGCGATACTGGCTGCGTTCCACCGTGCCGTCGCCGACCGCGAAATTGTCGCTGTCGAGACGGTCCAGGCGCAGGCCGCCTCCCCAGACCAGACGCCAGCCGTCACCCTCCGGCAGGGTGTGCTGAAACTCGACATCATAGCGGTCGTTGATGAAGCGGGAACCGCCGTCCACGGGGCCGCCGTTGATCAGGATGCCGCCCTGGCGCTCGATGAGAAAGTCGGTATGGCGGTTGTCGAAGTCGAGGCGGTTGTGGGAGAGCTGCAGGGAAATCTCACCGTTTTCGCCGACCAGACGCTCCCAGCGCGCGAGCTGGAAGCTGGTGCGCAGGTTCTCGTCGGGGCGCAGCAGGTCGTACACGCCGTTGTCGCGGGTGTTGTCGCGGTCGTTGCGCACATAGCCCAGCTCGAACAGCAGGCTGTCACCGTTCTCCATCAGGTAGTCGCCGCGAAAATTGAAGCGGGCGATGCGCTGGCTGTCGTTGCGTGCCAACTCGTAGACTGTGGTCTCCGGCAGCAGCGGGGTGCCGGTGGCCACGGTGGAGGGTGGTACCGGACCTCCGGTGGAGTCCCACCAGGTATGGGTATGCCGGTAGTTGGGGAAGCCGTCGGTGGTGAAGCCGTTCAGGGTGAGCCGGTAGTCCAGGGCGCCGATATGGTCGCCGAAGCGCAGGGTGGCCTCGCGGGTACCGCCGTAGCCGCCCAGCACGGTGAGCGAGGTCCCCTGGGCGAGGGCGGCATGGCGGGTGACGATGTTGACCACCCCCATGAAGGCGTTGGAGCCGTAGGCCGCGGCGTTGGAGCCACGTAGCACCTCGATGTGGTCGATGTCGTCCAGGGTGATGGGCAGGCTGTCCCAGTGGACTCCGCCGAACGCCGAGTGATAGACCGAGCGGCCGTCGATCAGCACCTGCATGCGCTTGGGATGCTGGTTGGCCAGGCCGTGGTACTGGGCGGTCTGGTTCTGGCCGCTGATGTGCGAGACCTGGAAACCGGGCACCAGGCGCAGCACGTCGGGGATGTCGATCGCGCCCGAGGCCTCGATGGTTTCGCGGTCGATGATGGTCATCGCCGCCGGGGATTCGGAGACCGGCTGCGCCAGGCGGCTGGCGGAGAGCACCACCGGGGTGTCGGATAGGAAATAGTCCTCGTCCAGGGCGGCAAGCTCCGGGGCGCGGGCGAGCGCGGAGAGCGGCCCCCACAGGGCGAGCAGCAGGAGTCGGCGATGGCCGGCGGCACGCCGCGGGCGGGTGGGGCGCAAGATCAGTGTCTCCGATTCGGTCCGGCGGTCCTTCGCGTTGTCGTTGTCCGGGCCAGGTGTTGCCGATTCTAGCGTGAAAACCTGGGAGAATCAGCCGCTTCGGACGGTCCGGGCCGGGAACCCGGGCCGCTGCCGGGCGGTCCAAGGGGCGATGCCGGGCAATTCGGGCTATGGATTTTGGCCGCCCGGTGGTAGAATACGCGCCTATTTCTCCGTGGATTGTAGAAATATTCAGCAAAATCAATCACTTGGTTTTGCTGGCGGGCGGCCTATTGCACCTGCTCCGGCGCTGGTCTGGCAATCCCGCCTCCTCGCGGGGGCCGTAGAACTGGAAACCTGGCTTATTGACACTCTGAATAGAGACCCGACATGACTGACCTCACTCTGTATCGAAACATCGGCATCTTCGCCCACGTGGACGCGGGCAAGACCACCACGACCGAGCGCATTCTCAACCTCACCGGCAAGACCCACAAGATCGGCGAGGTGCACGACGGCGAGGCCACCACCGACTTCATGGAGCAGGAGCGCGAGCGCGGGATCACCATCCAGTCCGCGGCCATCACCGCCGATTGGAAGGGGTATCAGATCAACCTCATCGATACCCCCGGCCACATCGATTTCACCGCGGAGGTGCAACGCAGCCTGCGGGTACTGGATGGCGGCGTGGTGGTGTTCGACGCGGTCGCAGGCGTGGAGCCCCAATCCGAAACCGTCTGGCGGCAGGCGGATCGCTACAGCGTGCCCCGCATCTGCTTCGTCAACAAGATGGATCGCATGGGCGCGGACTTCGACCGCACCGTGGAGATGATCCGCAACCGTCTGGGCGCGAACCCCCTGCCCATCCAGTTGCCTTTGGGCTCGGAAAGTGATTTCCGCGGGGTCATCGACCTCATCGAGATGAAGGCGTGGGTCTATACCGACGAATTGGGTGCCCGTCCCGAACAGGTCCCCATCCCGGACGAGCTCCGGGAAGATGCCGAACTGGCCCACGAGCATCTCGTGGAGGCTATCGCCGAGACCGACGACGAGCTTACCATCAAATAT
>CAZVIG010000047.1:0-10770 GCA_964627395.1 uncultured Sedimenticola sp. | reverse complement strand
TCGACCTGCGCTACTACAGCATCATCTACGAGGTGATCGACGACGTGAAGAAGGCCGTGGCCGGCCTGCTCAAGCCGGAGGTCAAGGAAGAGATCATCGGCCTGGCCGAGGTGCGGGACGTGTTCCGTTCCTCCAAGCTGGGGGCGGTGGCCGGCTGCATCGTGCTCGAGGGTGTGGTCAAGCGCCACAACCCCATCCGGGTGCTGCGCGACAACGTGGTCATCTTCGAGGGCGAGCTGGAGTCGCTGCGCCGCTTCAAGGACGACGTCAACGAGGTCAAGGCCGGCATGGAATGCGGCATCGGCGTGAAGAACTACAACGACATCAAGGTCGGCGACCAGATCGAGGTGTACGAGCGCTACGAAGTGGCGCGCGAACTCTGACGGAAGGTGGCAGTGGCAGCACGGGACTTCGGCCGGGAGGAGCGCGTCGGCGCCGAGATGCAGCGCGAGCTGGCGCAGATCCTGCGCGAGGAGGTGCGCGATCCGCGTCTCGAGCAGGTCACCATCCAGGAGGTGCGGGTGGTGCGCGACCTGTCGCATGCGCGGGTGTTCTTCACCGTGCTCGACCGCGATCAGGCACGCAAGACCGAGCAGGCGCTGAACAAGGCGGCCGGCTTTCTGCGGCGCAAGCTGGGCGAGCGCATGATCCTGCGCACCATTCCGGCGCTGCGCTTCGAGTACGACCGTTCGCTGGAGCAGGGCATGCGTCTCTCCTCGCTGATCGAACAGGCGGTGGCCGCCTCGGGCGAGGACGGCGCGACCGATGGCTCGGAAGAAGGGGAGGACTGAGTCATGGGGCGACGCAGACGGCCGCGCGGCCGCCCGGTGGACGGCATTCTGCTGCTGGACAAGCCGCTGGGCCTGACCTCCAACCAGGCGCTGCAGCAGGTCAAACACCTGTTCCATGCCCAGAAGGCCGGCCACACCGGCAGCCTGGACCCGCTGGCAGACGGCATGCTGCCGATCTGCTTCGGCATCGCCACCCGCCTGTCGGCCTTCCTGCTGGATTCCGACAAGCACTACCAGGTGCGCGTCCGCCTGGGCGAGCGCACCGCCACCGGCGATGCGGAAGGCGAGGTGATCGAACGCCGCCCGGTGGAGGGCGTCGACCGCGAACGGATCGCGGCGGTCCTGCCGCGCTTCACCGGCGAGATCCAGCAGCTCCCGCCCATGTACTCGGCGGTCAAGCACAAGGGCGAACGCCTCTACAAGTTGGCGCGCGAGGGCAAGGAAGTGGAACGCGAACCCCGCACCATCACCATCCACGCCCTGGAGCTGGGCGAGCTGGAGGGCGAGGAATTCGAACTGCGGGTGCACTGTTCCAAGGGCACCTATGTGCGCACCCTGGCCGAGGACATCGGCGAGGCTCTGGGCTGCGGCGCCCATGTGGTGGCGCTGCGCCGCACCGGGGTCGGTCCCTATACCGGCATGCAGATGGTGACCATGGAGCAGGTGGAGGCCGCCGCTCAGGAAGGGCGCGAGGCGCTCGACGCCCTGCTGCTGCCGGTGGACACTGCGCTCGGCGACTGGCCGGCGGTGGAACTGGATGCCGACTCCGCCTACTACCTGAAGATGGGCCAGCCGGTGGTGGTGCCGCGTGCCCCCACCGAGGGCTGGGTGCGGCTGTACGAGGGCCCCGACCGCTTCATCGGCGTGGGCCAGATCCAGGACGACGGGCGCGTGGCGCCAAAACGGCTGCTCGGCGGCAACGGCTGACACGCAGCCGGTTTTGCGGCAAAATGCCGCACCTCTCGGGAATCCCAGGGATTCCCTTTTCACTTGAACGGCCGGGGCCGCCTGAAGTCATTGTCGGGCACCCCCTTGGGCAGGGCCCTCGAAAGGCCATCGATGACAGGAGACAGCACAATGGCAATCACCGCAGAACAGAAGGCCGCGATCATCGCGGAGTACGGCAAGGGGCCCAACGACACCGGTTCCACCCAGGTCCAGGTGGCCCTGCTGACCGCCCGCATCGCGGACCTGACCCCGCACTTCCAGGAGCACAAGAAGGACCATCATTCGCGCCAGGGTCTGGTGCGGCTGGTCAACCAGCGCCGCAAGCTGCTGGACTATCTCAAGGCGAAGGACGTGGAAGCCTACCGCGAGCTGATCAAGCGTCTGGGCCTGCGTCGCTGAGCGCGGCATCACACCATTCAAGGTCGAGGATTTCCACGTGAGCCTAGTCAGAAAAGAGTTCCAATTCGGTGATCACAAGGTCGTACTGGAAACGGGCGAGATCGCCCGCCAGGCCGACGGCGCGGTGATGATCAACATGGGCGAGACGGTGGTGCTATGCACCGTCGTCTACGAGAAGAACGCCTCGGTGGAGCGCGACTTCTTCCCGCTCACCGTCGACTACCAGGAAAAGACCTACGCCGCCGGCATGATCCCCGGCGGCTTTTTCCGTCGTGAGGGGCGCCCCTCCGAGAAGGAGATTCTCACCGCACGCCTGATCGACCGGCCCATCCGGCCGCTGTTCCCCAAGGGCTTCACCAACGAGGTGCAGGTGATCTGTACCGTGATGTCGCTCAACCCGGCGGTGGACCCCGAGATTCCCTCGCTGATCGGCACCTCTGCTGCGCTAGCCATTTCCGGCCTGCCCTTCGAGGGCCCCATCGCCGCGGCGCGCGTCGGCTACAAGGACGGCGAATACCTGCTCAACCAGGCACGCACCGGCCTCAACGAGGACAGCGATCTGGACCTGGTGGTGGCCGGCACCCGCGAGGCGGTGCTGATGGTGGAATCCGAGGCGCGGGAGCTGTCCGAGGAGGTGATGCTGGGCGCGGTGCTGTTCGGCCACGAGCAGATGCAGGTGGCGATCGACGCCATCGAGGCCTTGGCCGCCGAGGCCGGCAAGCCGCGCATGGAGGTGCCGGAGAAGCCCGAGAACACCGCCCTGGCCGAGGCGGTGGAGGCGGCCATCGGCGACAAGCTGCGCGCCGCCTATCAGATCGCCGACAAGATGGAACGCTATGCCGCCATCGACGCCGCTAAGGCGGAGGCCAAGGAGCAGCTCTGCGGCGGCGAGGAGTCGCAGTTCGACGAGGCCGAGGTGGGCGAGGCCATCGAGAAGCTCAAGAAGCAGATCGTGCGCGGGCGCATCCTGGCGGGCGAGCCGCGTATCGACGGGCGCGATACCAAGACGGTGCGCCCCATCAGCATCCGAACCCGGGTGCTGCCGCGTACCCACGGCTCGGCCCTGTTCACCCGTGGCGAGACCCAGGCCCTGGTGGTCACCACCCTGGGCACCGAGCGCGACTCCCAGATCATCGACGCCCTGACCGGCTCCTACAAGGAGCCCTTCATGCTGCACTACAACTTCCCGCCCTTCAGCGTCGGCGAGACCGGCCGGGTGGGCAGCCCCAAGCGGCGCGAGATCGGCCACGGCCGACTGGCCAAGCGCGGCGTGCTGGCGGTGATGCCGAGCATGGACGAGTTTCCCTACTCGATCCGGGTGGTCTCCGAGATCACCGAGTCCAACGGCTCCTCGTCCATGGCCTCGGTGTGCGGTACCAGCCTGTCGCTGATGGATGCCGGGGTGCCGCTCAAGGCGCCGGTGGCCGGCGTGGCCATGGGCCTGATCAAGGAAGGCGACCAGTTCGCGGTGCTCACCGACATCCTGGGCGACGAGGATCACCTGGGCGACATGGACTTCAAGGTGGCCGGTACCGAGAACGGCATCAACGCCCTGCAGATGGACATCAAGATCAACGGCATCACCCGCGAGATCATGCAGATCGCTCTGGATCAGGCGAAAGAGGGCCGCCTGTTCATCCTCGGCGAGATGAACAAGGCGATCAGCGCCCCGCGCAAGGAGATGTCCGAGCATGCGCCGCGCATCGTCACCTTCAAGATCAATCCGGAGAAGATCCGCGACGTGATCGGCAAGGGCGGCGCCACCATCCGCTCCATCACCGAGGAGACCGGCGCTACCGTGGACATCTCGGACGACGGCACGGTGAAGATCTTCTCCGTGGACAAGGCCGCGGGGGACGAGGCGCGCCGCCGCGTGGAGCAGATCACCGCCGACATCGAGGTGGGCAAGATCTACGAGGGCAAGGTGGTACGCCTGATGGACTTCGGCGCCTTCGTCAACATTCTCCCCGGCAAGGACGGGTTGGTGCACATTTCCCAGATCTCCGAGGAGCGCGTGGAGAAGGTGAGCGACAAGCTCTCCGAAGGCCAGATGGTGAAGGTCAAGGTGCTGGAGGTGGACAAGCAGGGTCGCATCCGCCTCAGCATGAAGGCCGTGGGCGAGGGCGAAGGTTGATCCGGCCCCCTCCCGCTGTGGGAGGGGGTTCGTCGAAACCATCCCAGGGGCCGCCAGGCCCCTTTCGTGTTATTGCCGAGGGCACATCCTTGGACGATCGGAACCGAAACGATTCGCTGTCGGTGGTGATCCCCCTCTACCAGGAGGAGGACAATGTGGCGCCGTTGCTGGAGCGGGTGCACCAGGGCCTGGCGGACTATCCCGGCCCCTGGGAGCTGATCTGCGTGGACGACGGCAGCGCCGACCGCACCTACGAGCGGCTGCGCGAGGGCCAGGCGCATTACGGCAGCCATGTGCGCATCATCCGCATGCGCCGCAACTTCGGTCAGACCGCCGCCATGCAGGCGGGCATCAACGCCGCGCGCGGCGCCTATATCGCCACCCTGGATGGCGACCTGCAGAACGACCCGGCCGACATCCCGGGCATGCTGCAGGAACTGCGCGAGCGCGACCTGGACCTGCTGCAGGGCTGGCGCCGGGAGCGCCACGACGATGCGGTGCGCAAGTTCTTCTCGCGCGTCGCCAACCGCCTGATCGCCAAGGTCACGGGCGTCGATCTGCACGACTACGGCTGCAGCCTCAAGGTCTATCGCGCGGAGGTGGTCAAGCGGGTGCGCCTGTTCGGCGAGATGCACCGCTTCATCCCGGTGTGGGTGGCGGGCGTGACCTCGCCGCGGCGCATCGGCGAGACGGTGGTGACCCATCACCCGCGCCGCCACGGCACCTCCAAGTACGGCCTGTCGCGCACCTTCCGGGTGATCGTGGACCTGCTCACGGTGTTCTTCTTCCTGCGCTTCCGCGCCCGCCCGGGGCACTTCTTCGGCTCCATCGGCCTGGTGTTCGGCGCCCTGGGTACCGCCGGCATGGCCTGGCTGGGCTTCGTCAAGTTCGGCCTCGGCGAGCCGATCGGGGGCCGTCCCCTGCTGATCATCTCGGTGCTGTGCCTGGTGATGTCGGTGCAGATGCTCACCACCGCGGTGCTTTCCGAGCTGCTGGCACGGACCTTCTTCGAGAGCGCAGGGCGCGAGGCCTACCACATCCTCGAGGCGGACGGTGACGACGCCGACTGGTGCCGGCCCGTGGCTGCGGAGGCGACCGGGGGCTGATGGCCGCGCTGCAACGCTTCCTGCTCGGGCCGGGGGCGCTGGCACTGGCGCTGCTGCTCATGGTCTGGGGCTTCTGGTCGGCCCCCCTGTACGACCTGGACGAAGGCGCCTTCAGCGAGGCCACGCGCGAGATGCTGGCCAGCGGCAACTATGTCTCCATCCAGCTCAACGGCGCGCCGCGCACCGACAAGCCCATCCTCATCTACTGGCTGCAGGCCGCCTCGGCCAAGCTGTTCGGGCTGAACGAGTTCTCCATGCGCCTGCCCTCGGTGCTGGCGGCGATCGCCTGGGTCTGGGCCCTGATCGCCTTCGCCCGCCGGCATCTCGACCGCGACACCGCCTGGGTGGCGGGGCTGCTGCTGAGCCTGTCGCTGTACGTGGGACTGATCGCGCGCGCCGCGGTGGCCGATGCCCTGCTCAATCTGTTCATCGCCCTGGCGATGTTCGACATCTTCAGCTACTGGCGCCGGCCTTCGCGCGGCCTGCACCTGCGCATCTTTCTGTGGCTGGGGCTGGGCTTTCTCACCAAGGGGCCGGTGGCGGTGTTCTTCCCGCTGCTGGTGAGCGCGCTCTTCTACGCCAGCCTGGGCCAGTGGCGCGACTGGTTGCGCGCCGCCTTCCACTGGCCGGGCATCCTGCTGTTCCTCGCCATCGTGCTGCCCTGGCATGTGGCGGTCTATCTGGACAGCGGCTGGACCTTCTTCGAGGGCTTCTATCTGCACCACAATCTGGATCGCTACCGCGGCGCCATGGAGGGACACGGCGGCGGGCTGCTGTATTTCTTCCTGGTCGCCCCGCTGGTGGTGATGCCCTTCGCCGGCTGGCTGGTGGCGAGCCTGCGGCGCCTGAAGCGCGCCCTCGAGGACCCGCTGGACCGCTTTCTCTGGCTGTGGTTCTTCTGCGTGCTGCTGTTCTTCTCCTTCTCCGCGACCAAGCTGCCGCACTATCTGCTCTATGGCATCACCGGGGTGCTGCTGGTGATGGCGCGTTACCGCGACGACCTGCGCCGCGCCTGGCCGCATTTCCTGCCGGTGCTGGCCCTGCTGGGGTTGTTCGCGGCCCTGCCGCAACTGATGGCGTTCGCCGCCGGCCGGGCCGGCCGTCTGTACGAGAAGACCCTGTTCGAGACCGGTGCCGAGGTCTTCTCCGGCATGCCGCAATATCTGCTGATCGGTGGCCTGCTGCTGGGGCTGGGCATCGCCTTGTTGCGCCTGCCGGTGTGGCAGCGGCTGATCCTGGCGGGCTTTCTGCAGGCGGCCCTGGTGTCCTTCATCGTCCTGCCCGGGGTGCTGGGCGTGCTGCAGGACGGCCCCAAGGCGGCGGCCCTGTACGCCCGGGAGCAGGGGCGGCACCTGGTCTATTACCGGGTCCACCAGCCCAGCGTCAGCTTCTATGCGCGCCAGGTGATCCGGCGCGATCCGCCGCGCCCCGGCGACTGGGTGTATCTGCGTGTGGACAAGCTGCAGGATTTCCTCGACCGACCCTCGCCGTACCGCAAGCGGGTGGTGTTCCGCCAGGGACCGGCGGTGCTGGTGGCGATCGAAGGGGAGGGCGGCTGATGTGGCGCGCTCTGCGCGAGTCGCTGCTCCCCGATCTGGCGGAGGGACAGCGGCGGCTCGATCGTCTGCCGCACAGCGCCGAGGACTGGCTGTTGCTGGCGGCGCTCGGCTATGCCGCGGTCGCCATCCTGCTGGCGCTGGCCGGCGGCTATCACGGGGGATTCGTCTGGCTGCACGGGACGCTGCGCGAACTGCTGCCCGCGCCGGTCTGGGCCTTGGTTACCCGCTTCGGTGACGAGCGGGTGGTGCTGCTGCTCACCCTGCTGTTCGCGCGGCGCCGTCCGGAGGTGTTCTGGGCCCTGCTGCTGGCGGCCCTCTGGGGCATCCTCTATGCGCGCGGGCTGAAGCACTTGGTGGACGCCCTGAGACCCCCGGCGGTGCTGCCGCCGGAGCTGCTGCAGGTGACAGGTCCCCGCCTGCGCTCGCACAGCTTCCCCTCCGGCCACACGGTGACGGCCTTTGTGTTCGCCGGGGTGCTGTTCGCCTTCGCGCGTCACGCGGGAGAGCGTCTGGCGCTGCTGCTGGGCGCCACCCTGGTGGGCCTGAGCCGGGTCGCGCTGGGGGTGCACTGGCCGCAGGACGTGCTGGCCGGCGCCTTCGGCGGCCTGCTGGCGGCGGCGCTGGGGGTCTGGCTGGCGCGCCACTGGCGCGCGGGGCTGCGGCCCGGGGTGCATCTGGCGCTGGTGTCGCTGCCCCTGGCGGCCATTCCCTGGCTGCTGCTCACCGACGCCGGCAACCCCGCCGTGCCCTGGTTCACCTGGCCGCTGGCCTTCGCCATGGCGGCGCAGTTCCTGCTCGACTATCAGCCGTGGCGGCATTCCCGATGATCGCGCCGGACGACAGGCTCGCCTGGCGCCGGGTCGCCTGGTGGGGCGTCTGGGCGATCGCCCTCTATCGCCTGGCGGTGATCGCCTGGGGCGACGTTCCGGTGGACGTGGAGGAGGCCTACTACCTGAGCTGGGCGCGTCACCTGGACTTCGGCTACTACTCCAAGCCGCCGCTGCTGACGGCGGTGCTGGCGCTGGTCACCGGCTGGTTGGGGGATGCGCCGCCGGTGCTCAAGGGGGTGGCGCTGGCCTTCTATACCGCCGCCGCGCTCTGGGTGTATGCGCTCGGCGAGCGCCTCTACGATGCGCGCACCGGCGCCTGGGCGGCGATCGCCTTCCAGTCCCTGCCCATCGTGGGACTGCTGTCGCTGTTCGCCAGCACCGATGCCCCGCTGATGTGCTTCTGGGCGGCGGTGCTATACGGTTTCGTGCGCGCGGCGGAGAGCGACCGCGCCGGCTGGTGGCTGTTCACCGGCGTCATGGCGGGTCTGGGGCTGCTCAGCAAGTACACCATCGGCGCCCTGGCGGTGGGCCTGGCGTTGGCGCTGCTGCTGGACGAACGCTGGCGGCCGCGCCTGCGCTCGCCGCGCCTCTGGGCGGGGCTGGGTGTGGCGCTACTGCTGTGGTCGCCCAATCTGTGGTGGCTGACGCAGCACCAGTGGATCACCCTGGATCACACCCGTCACATCACGCTCGAGATCGACCGCGCGGGTGCGCTGGGCAACCTGGGGGAGTTCCTTCTGGGGCAGTGGGGCGCCTTCGGCCTGCTGCTGGCCCCGGCGCTGCTGTGGTGGCTGGCGCGCCCGGCCGTGTGGCGCGACCGGGCCGATCGTCTGCTGCTGCTGGCCTCGCTGCCGCTGCTGTTGTTGGTGAGCTGGCAGGCCTGGCGGCACGAGGCCAACCTCAACTGGGCCTCGCCCGCCTACATCGGCCTGACCCTGGTAGTGGTGCGCCATCTGCTGCGGCATGCGCGGCGGTTGTTGCTGGCGGCGGTGGCGTTGAACCTGATCCTGGTGTCGGTCTTCTATCACTATCACGCCCTGGCCGATCTCGCCGGGGTGGAACTCACGCGCCGCACCGATCCCTGGTTCAAGCGCCTGGGCTGGGCCGAGGCGGGGGCGCGGCTGGCGGAGCTGCGGCGGCGCTATCCGCAGGCGGCCCTGTTGTCGGATTCGCGCAAGCTGCTGGCCCTGATGGGCTACCATGCGCGTCTCGACGGACGCCCGCCGGTGCTGCGTTCCTGGAACCCGAGCGGCCGCTGGCGCCACCAGTACGATCTGTATGACGACATCGCCGAGCATTCCGAGGACGAGTTCCTGTTCCTCAGCCGCCGCCCGCTGGACGAGGCAGCGCTGGGGCGGTTTCGGGAGGCGGAGCTGGCGGCGATCATCAAGGTGCGCATCTATCCGGACCTGGTGCGCCGGCTGTACGTCTATCACCTGAGCGGATTCGAGGGATACCGGCGATGAAATCTCTGCTGCGCTTCTGGCCCCTGATGCTGCTGGTGGCCCTGCAGCTCCTGTTCTGGCGGGTGCCAGCCATCGACCTGGCGGTGAGCGGGGCGGTATGGGACCCGCTGCGCGGCTTCTTCCTGCGCGACCTGGCGCCGGTGCAGTGGAGCTACGCGCTGTTCCGCGATCTGCCCTATCTGCTGGTGCCGCTGCTGGTCTGGCTGTATCTGGCGAGCCTGTGGTGGGGCGGCCGAGGGGAACGCTCCCTGCGGCGGCGCCTGCTGTTCCTGTTCCTGGTGCTGGCCATCGGACCGGGGCTGGTGGTCAACGAGGTGTACAAGAAGTCGTCGGGGCGGGCGCGTCCTGCCACCGTCACCGAATTCGGGGGCGAGCGGCTGTTCACACCGGCCTTCGAGCCGGCGGACCAGTGCCGCTCGAATTGCTCCTTCGTCAGCGGGCACGCGGCGATGGGCTATTTCTTTTTGGCGTTCGCCTGGGTGCTGGGGGACCGGCGCTGGCTCTACTGGGGGGCGGGGATCGGTCTGTTGGTGGGACTGGGACGGGTGCTGCAGGGGGCGCACTTCCTGAGCGACGTGCTTTTCGGCTACCCGCTGGTGCTGGTCACCGCCATGCTGCTGGGGCGCTGGCTGCTGGGGGAATGGTTGCCGGCGCGGCGTTGACGACCGCGCTCAGCCGCGGCGCAGGTGCTTCAGTTCGGCGTGGATGGCCTCGTCCACCGCCTCGCGGATCATCAGGCCCAGTTCGTCGTCCAGGCGGTGGCGCAGATCGCGGGCCAGGCGCCGCGCGCTGTCCTTGACCGCGTCGCGGATCGCCTCCTTGATGATCGGCTGGAGCTGTGCTTCCAATGCCTGCGCCAGTTTCTCGGCATGCGGGGGATCGAGCAGCGCGTGCGACTTGCGGGACGGGCGCAGGTGCCCGGAGACGCGGTTCTTCAATGTGGGTATTTCTTTTCTTTTCAACATCTTGACTCCCCTTTCTCATGTAATTTCGTGCAGGTCCAGCGGGTAGCCCCGGTCGCGATAGAAACGGTACCGCTCGCGGCTCGCGGCGCGCGCCTGCGGGTCGTTGTCCACGCATTCCAGCAGCCGCTGGAAGCGGGCGAACCCTTCGGGCACCGTGCCGGCCAGATTTACGAGCACGTCGTGTTCCTCGCTGGCCTGGCCCGGCTCGCCGATCTGGATCGGGTTGAGCTCGGGCTCTCCCTCGCCGACCCGGCAGTGCGGGATGAAACTCTGGTCGTCCATGATCCAGAGCAGCCGGTCCAGGTGGCGCGCCTCCTCCGTGGAGGGGGCGTGGATCAGCACCCGGTGACCGGAGCGTCGCGCCTTTTCCGCCACCCGGCAGGCAAGACGGAATCGGTCGAGACGGCTCCCCGGCGAAACGACGTAGAAATCGACCTTGGTCACCGGTGGGAGTTCCCCGTCGTCTCTAGCGACACTGCCAAATATGTCGTTTTCGGCATACTAGACGATCAATCAACGACTTTGCAACGCTTCATGAGAAATTGCATCAACAAGGGTACCGGCCGGCCGGT
>CAZVIG010000046.1:0-10832 GCA_964627395.1 uncultured Sedimenticola sp. | reverse complement strand
TCTCCATCTCGCCCTGCACCTGGCCGGCGATCTCCTGGCGCAGCTTGAGCACCTTGATCTCGTGCGACAGATACTCGTGCAACAGGCGCATCGCCTCCAGGGCGGTGTCCGCCTCCAGGATGTGCTGCGACTTCTCCAGCGGCAGATCGGGGATCATGGCCAGGAAGTAGATCAACTGCACCGGCCCCTCGAGCTGGCGCGCCGCCTGCTCCACGTCGAAGCTCATGGCCATCTGCACCATGCCCTGGTACTGCTTGGTCAGCGCCACCAGCTCCTGCTTGAGCGCCTCCGCCTCGGCGCTGTCCTCCCATTCGGGCATGGGCAGCACCTCGAAGCGGCCCACCAGGTAAGGGTCCTGCCGCTCCAGCTTCACCAGGCGCAGCCGCTCCACGCCCTGCAGGATCATCTCCACCGTCTCCTCGGAGCGGGCCATGCGCTTGATCAGCGCCTTGGTGCCCACCGCGTAGAGGTCGTCCTGGTCGGGCACGTCGGCGGCGATGTCGCGCTGCGCGAACACCGCGATCTCCTTCGACTCGCTTGCCGTGGCCGCATCCACCGCCTCGATGGAGATGCGCCGGCCCGCGGAGAAGGGCCCCATCGCATAGGGATAGAGCACGCTGTTGCGCAGCGGAAAGATCGGCAGCTCGATGCTCGTCTTGTCGTTTTGTTCGCTCATCTCAGGCCTCCGGTGCGATGCGCACGAACAACATGCCGTCGCGGAACTCGGTCTCGATGCGCGCGCCCTCGATGCTCACCGGGAACTCGAAGCCCCGCTCGAACTCGGCGTAGGCGATCTCCATGGACTTCAGCCGCAGGCCCTGCTCGCGGGCCAGGTCCACGCGCCGCCCGCTGATCCCCAGGAAATTGCCGCAGACCTGCAACTGCACGTCCTGGGGACGCACCCCGGCCAGCTCCAGCTTGATCACCCAGCCGTCGCGTCCCTCGTACACGTCCGCCGCCGGCTTCCAGCGCAACGGCTGCACCCGGCGCTCGGCGCGAAAGCGCACGCTGCGCGTCAGAATGAGAAGATCACTGGAAAAGGGCATGTCTCGGGCACTCCCTGTTGTTCTGATTCGGCAGCCACAGCTACCAGATTGGGCCCGACCGGGCCGATTCCAAGCGTCGGCAGGCCGCCGAAACGGCAACCGGTTCACTCTCCGGCGCCCGAAAACGGGCTAGACTGCATTCAAGCCGGGGCCGAACCCGGACGATACACCCATTGCCATGCAGAGATTCGACATCTATTTCCGCGCCGAGCTGCTGCCCGGCACCGATCCCGCCGAGGCCCGTGCCGCCATCGCGCGCCTGTTCCGCATGGAAGACGACAAGCTGGACCGGCTGTTCAGCGGCAAACCGAAGCGTATCAAGCGCGACGTGGACGTGGACAAGGCCAGCCGCTATCGGGCCCTGTTCCGCGACTTCGGCGCCCTGATCGACGTGGTGCCCGCCGGCAGCCCGCCGCCGCCCGCGCGGGAACCCGCCAGGACCCCGCCGAAGTCGGAGGCGGAGCCGGAGCAGGCGCCGCCCGCGTCCGAGACCGCGACTGCGGTACCCGCCGGCGACTTCGAGCTGCTGCCGCCGCGCACCGGCTCGCTCGCCGACTGCGCCCCCGAGATCCAACCGCGGCCGATCGCCGACATCGACTGGATGGCCCTGGACGAACCGGGCGTCACCCTCGAGGAGCGCCCGCCGCAGCCGAAGCTGGAATTCGACTTCGAGGGGCTGAGCGTCTCCGAACCGGGCAGCTTCACCCTGGAGGACTGCGACTACCGCCCGGAGCCGGTGCCCGTGCCGGACATCTCCCACCTGAGCCTGGTGGAACCGGAGCGCGACACCGCCGGCGGCTGAGGTCGCCTGCCCTGCCTCTCCCCCACTTTAGTGGGGGAGGTTGGGAGGGGGAAAACCGAAACATCCGCTCCCTCTCGCCCCCGCGAGCGGGGCATCGAATGCCGGCCGTCGGGGCTGAAGCCCCTCCCACAAGAAGATGCTTGCTCCCTATCGGGAGCAGGGAACCTCAGCGCAAGGCGACCTGGGTCCCGGGCGCCTCCACCAGTTCGATGCGGAAGCGGCCGACCGCGGCACGCGCCTCGGCGAGCAGGGGCAGGTGGCGCTCGTCCCGGCTCAGCCACAGGAAGACCGGGCGGTGGGCGTGCTTCCAGCGACCGCGCTCGTCCTGCTCCAGGCCGTCGAAGCGCAGCTTGAGGGCCGGCCAGCGGCGCTCGCCCAGTTGCAGGGTCTCGGCCTTTTCCACGCTCACCCGGTAGCGCAGCATCTTCTCGCCGTTGGAGACGGGCACCTCGAAGCGGTCGCCGGGCGCCAGGGTGCGCGCACGCACCGCCTGCACCAGTCCCAGGCGGTCGAAGGCGCGCCGCTGACCCATGCCCACCCGCGCCAGATAGCGGCCCCCGCGCAGCCGCTGCAGCAGCCCCTCGCCCTCCTTGCGCAGGTCGTGGGCGACGAAGGCTCGCTCGGGATCGTCAAGGAAGAACAGCTTGTGTTCCAGATCGTCGGGCCGGCCGAACTCGTGATACTCCGCCGCCAGCACCCCGGAGCGGTCCGGCCAGAACCAGCTTCTCAATCGATAGCGGATGGGATGGATGGCCTCCACCGCGCCATAGGCGGCGGAGCTGGCCAACAGTTCGGATTCCAGGTAGGGCGCCTCGGCGTCCGGGCGGCGCAGATGCAGTTCGACGTCCGCGATCCGCACCCGGGCGCCGGCAGAGAACAGCCCCTGGTAGCTGGCCCGGTAATGGAGGCTCTCCAGCGTCGCGGCGGCCGAGGCCGGGCCGGCCAGCCAGAACAGGCCGGCGAGGAGTACAGCGGCGAATGCGGCAAGGCGTTGCATGGGGACTTCCTATCGTTGCGCTGAGCAGTTAGGCCGTGCAGGGGCGCATTGGTTCCGTTCGGCTATCGGTTGGCACGCATTCTGCAGCGACAAGGGCAACCAACCCCCAAAGAGGCGATTTCCATGGGCAATGTGATCTCCGGCGCCGGTTTTCCGACTTCCACCCGACTGAACGAGCGTCTGGGCGACGGCAAACCGTCACCCCGCGGCGAAAGCTCGCCGCTGCGCAGTGACGGCGATGCGGACGATGCGGTGCAGTTGCGCAGCCCCGCCCCGGCGGAGCGGCCGCTGAGCCGACGCATCGGCTCGCCGGAGGCCGCGGCGGCGAGCCTGGCCCGGCTGCGCGGCGCCTTGCAGGCCGACCCGGCGCAGGCGGCGCAGACCCATGCCCTCGACGAACGACAGGTCGAGGCCCTGCTGGCCCGACCTCCGGTCTGAATGGTCGATCCTCCTCGGAAGGACGGGGCAACCCGTCATTGAACCGGCGCCCGGCGCCGGTTTTTTTCTGCATCAGCGGCGCAGGGTGAGGTAGATGCCGCCCCACCAGTGGGTGCGGTCGCCCTGGCCGCGCGCCAGCTCGGCGGTCTTCAGATTGGCCGCCACGGTGAGCTGGACGCCGCGCCAGCTCCCGGTGACGCCGACCCCGCCATCCAGCACCAGGCGCCGCAGGTCCTCGCCGCGGTAGGTGACCGGACTGTCGCGGAATTGCCCCTGGAGCAGGGCATCGTAGGCCACCGCCCGGCCACGCAGCGCGCCCCACAGATAGAGTTCATCGTCGCCGAAGGCGGGCACGAAGTTGCCGCGGTTGATGGGGTCGTAGGGCAGGCTCCAGAAGGGGCTGCCGAGCAGGCCGGCGCGCAGCGCCAGGCCGGCACTGGCGTTGGTCTGGTAGCCCAGGCTCAGATCCAGGGTGCCCGCCAGGTCCCAGCGCCCCGGCTGGCCAGCCAGATAGCGGGAATGGGCCACCCGCAGGCGCAGGGTGGGCTCGCCGCCGTGGCTTATCTGATTGCCCCAGCCGCGCGGGTCCACCGGCTCGGCGTCGCCGGTGGCGTCGCGCCAGGCGCGGTGCAGCCGGCGCTGGATCTCGCGCGCCACATAGGTGCCCAGCAGCCCCACCTGCAGCTCCACGCCGATCGCCTGCCGGCGGTCGGCCAGGACCCGCTTGTTGGCCAGATAGAGCACCGAGGCGTAGGGACGGTCGTCGCGCAGCGGCGCCTCGGCCGACAGGTCGTCGGGGGTGTAGTTGACCGAGCCCAGCAGATAGCTGCGACGCACCCGGTGGTCGGCGTCGCGGATGGCGAACCAGCGCCCGACCTGTTTCAGCGGTGCCTCGAAGGGGTAGAAGCCGTCCTCCTCCTCGAACACCTCGATGCCCAGGCCCATGGTGTAGTCCCGGTCCTCGTTCACCAGGGGCAGCAGCAGATCCTGGTCGGAGTAGATGCCCAGCCCGCGCTGGCCGGCCGCGGCGGGCAGGCAGAGCGTCAGCAACCAGATCAGCAGGAGGAAAAGCGGCGCGCGGTGCATGTTGCGTCCCGGAACGAAAGCCAGGGACGCAGTGTAGCGGCAGGCGCTCAGCTCAGGTAGTTGAACAGGCTCAGGCCCTGGATCTTGAGAAAACTCTGCTGCGACGCCTGCAACGCCGTGAGCTGCTGGTTGAAGCGGCTCACCGCTTCGGCGTAGTCCAGATCCTCGAGGGTGGAGCGGACCTGCTCCACCGCCAGGGAAAAGGACTCGTTGGCGGTCTTCTGTTCGTCGATGGCGTTCATGCGCGCCCCCACCGCGGCGCGCGTCTCCAGGATGCGCCCCATGGCGGTGTCCAGGTCGGTGAGCCCGTCCGGGTCCGGATTGCCGGCGGCATAGTTGTCGGCGATGCGGTAGAGCACCGCGCCCAGGTCGGTGGTGCCCCCGGAGGCCGCGGGAAGGTCCATGAAGATGGTGCCCGGATCGCCGAGCGCGATCTCGCGGGTATCGCCCACCTTGACGGTGCGCTGGCCGTTGTCGCCGCTGTAGGTGAAGTTGCCCACGCCGTCGTGGTTGAGCGGCGGCCGGTCGGTGCGATAGCCGGCGAAGATGTACTCGCCGTTGGCGTCGCGGGTGTTGGCCAGTTGCACGAAGCCCTCCAGGTGCTGGCGGATCTCGGTGGCGATGGCGGCGCGATCCTCACGGCTGAGGGCGTCGTTATTGCCCTGGACCGTCAGCTCGCGTACCCGCTGCAGCAGATTGCCGATGCCCTCCAGCGCGGTCTCCTCCTGGGAGAGGCGCGCCGCGGCGGCGTCGGCGTTGCGCTGGAACTGGTCCAGGCGGGCGCGCGATTCCTTCAGGTCGAGGAGCTGCACCGAGGCGGCCGCATCGTCGGAGGGACGCTGGATGCGTTTGCCGTCGGCGAGTTGCAGCTCGGTGCGGCTCAGCTCCAGTTGTTTCTTGAGCATCACGTCCACCCCCTGGGCGAACATGAAGGGCGTGGCGATACGGTTCATGGCGTCAGTTCCTCACGGCACCCAGCAGGGTGTCGAACAGGGTGTTGGCGGTGGCGATCACCTGCGCAGCGGCGGAATAGGCCTGCTGGAAGCGCACCAGGTCCGCCGCCTCCTCGTCCAGGTTGACCCCGGAGACGGCGGAGCGCGCCGCCTCCGCCTGGCTCAGAAGCTGGTCCTGCACCTCGGCGTTGGCCGAGGCCTGATAGGTACGGGTGCCCACATCCGCCACCATGTAGCCGTAGGCGTCGCCCAGGCTGGCCGTGTTGCCGAACAGCAGCTTGCGGGTCTGCAACGCCGCCAGATGCAGGGCGTTGCGGTTGTCGCCCACCCCGCCGCTGTTGTCGGAGAGCACGAACTGGTCGCCGTTGACGGGGGTGCCGGTCATCTCAAACTGGAAGTCGCCCAGCCCCGCCAGGGTGACGCTAAGGGTGGTGCCGGAGTCGCTGGCCGGGTCGTAGGGGATGCTGCCGCCGGTGGAGAGGTTGAAGACATTGCTTGCCGCATCGAAGGTGAGCGTCACCGGCGCCGCCAGCGGGGTGTTGCCGGTGGCGTTCACCAGGGCGCCGGGGCCGATGCGCCCGGAGCCGCCGTTGCCGCTCGCCGCACTGGTGCGCACCGGGTCGGCGGCGGCGATGTCGCGGGTATCCTTGACCAGGGTGCGGATCGCCTCGGCGCCGGCGCGCGCCGGTCGCAGGCGATAGCGGTCGCCGGCCGCCGGCGGGGTGCCCACCAGCAGGGCCACGCCATCGGCGACGAAGGGATCGGCCGCGGTGCCGCTGCCGCTAAGGGGCACGTTGCCACCGGTGGTGAGGTCGGTGAGGCTCCAGGCGCTGCCGTCGTAGAGCAGCTCGTATTCGTGGTTGGTGAGATCGGCGACGTTGGCGAAGCTGGCGCTCAGGGTGCCGCCGTTGGCGGGATTGGCCAGCAACTCCGGCGCGGCGAGGCTGAAGTAGTCGCCGCCGATGTCGCCGTCCAGATCCATGCCGGTGCGGTGCTCGCGGTTGAAGGCGTCCGCCAGGCCGATCGCCACCAGGCCGAGGGAATTCTGCGCCGGGTCCAGCACCTCGTCGCGGAAGCGCAGCAGGCCGCCCAGACGCCCGCCGGTGATCTGGCCGGTGACCTGCACCCGGGCGCCGCCCACCTGGTCGATGGCCAGCTCCATGCGGTCGGCCGCGGTGGCGTTGGGCACCACCGACATGCGGTTGGCGTTCTTGCCCACCACCAGGGCCTGGCCGTTGCCGATGAAGACGTTGATCGAGCCATCGTCCTGCGGGGTGGTGCTCACCTTCACGTAGCCCGAGAGGTCGTCGATCAGCTTGTCGCGCTGGTCGAGCAGATCGTTGGGCGGATTGGCGCGGTTGACGCTCACCTCCTGGATGCGCCGGTTGACGTCGGCGATGGCGGCGCCCAGGCCGTTGATCTCCTGGACGAAGGTGTCCATGTCTCGGTTGGCCTGGGCGCGCAGGTCCTCCATCCAGCCGTCGAGGGAGCGGAAGCGATCGGTGAGCACCTCGGAGCGGTTGAGCATCACGTTGCGCGCCGGGATGGAGGTGGGGTCCGCGGAGACGTCCTCGATGCTGGCGAAGAACTCCTGCATCATGCGGTCCAGGCCGGAGGCGGCGTCCGCCACCACGTCGTCCACGCGGCTGGCGCGCTCGTAGAAGACGGCATACTCCTGCTGCGAGGCGGTATAGCTGCGCACCCGCCCGGTGAGATAGTCGTCGTAGCTGCGGCGGATGGTGACCGCCTCCACCCCGGCGCCGGTATAACCCACGCCGCCCACCGGCTCGGCCAGGGCTCGGAACTCCACCTGCTGGCGGCTGTAGCCCTCCGTGTTGACGTTGGCGATGTTGTGCCCGACGGTGTTGAGCTGCCGCTGGAAGGCGTTGAGGGCGCTGATTCCGGTGTTGAGTATGCTGGCCATGATTCATGCGCCGCCGGCTCAGCCGGCGCCTGCGCCCTCCCCTGCGGTGTTCATGGCGGTGCGCAACGGCCCGCTCTCGAGGATGCGGCGGATCTTGCGCGCATAGGCCGGGTCGGTGGCATAGCCCGCGCGCTGCAGCTCCTCGAAGTAGCGGCCCGCATCGTCGGTGGCCTGCAGCGCCCTGCGATAACGCGGGTTGTCGCGCACGAAGCGCACATAGTCCTCGAAGCTGTCCGCCCAGTCGTCGTAGGCGCGGAAGTCGGCGCGCGTTTTGAGCGCCACCCCGTCCTTGTATTCCAGGGTGGTGACGCTCACCCGTTCGCCGCTCCAGCGGCCGTCCGCCTTGATGCCGAACAGGTTGTGGCTGGAAGCGCCGTCGGAACGCCGCATCACATGCGCACCCCAGCCGGTCTCCAGCGCCGCCTGGGCGAGCAGCGCCTCGGGCGGGAGGCCGAGCCGGCGGGCCGCCTTGTGCGCCGCCGGCGCCAGCACCCGCACGAAGGTCTCGGGCGTGCCGTCCAGCTCGGGCGGCGGGGACCCAGCGACCGGCGCCGTTGCCGGGGGAGCGTTCGCAGACGCCGGAGCCGCCGCCTGCGCCGCGACCGGCAGCGCCTCGCGGCGATAGTCCTGCACCGAGCGGCCGGGACCGCTCGGACCCTCCAGGCCACCGAGCTGGCGCTTGATCACCTCCGCCAGCCCCAGGCCGCGCTGGCGACTCAGCTCCACCGCGAGCTGCTGGTCGTACATGTCGCGGTAGAACTCGGTGTTGCGGTTGTCCAGCAGCCCGCCGCCGAAACTGGCGTCGCGCATGCTGCGCAGCATCATCTGGGTGAACAGCGACTCGAACTGGCGCGCCACCTCGTCCAGGGCGCCCTTGCGGTCCTCGCGCGCACGCGCACGCAACGCGCCCAGGCCGGCGAAGTCGGTATAGACCTGTGCCAGCTCGATAGCCATCAGATCACCACCAGTTCCGCCTTCAGGGCGCCTGCCTGCTTGAGCGCCTCCAGAATGGCCACCAGGTCGCTGGGACCGGCGCCCACGTCGTTGACCGCGCGCACCACCTCGTCCAGGGTCACGCCGGGGG
This sequence comes from uncultured Sedimenticola sp., assembly GCA_964627395.1. Classification (GTDB taxonomy): domain Bacteria; phylum Pseudomonadota; class Gammaproteobacteria; order Chromatiales; family Chromatiaceae; genus MONJU. The sequence goes on along the minus strand of CAZVIG010000046.1, from coordinate 2,502 downwards.
CGAACTTGAACATCCGCCGTCCGTTCTCGTCCACGTCCACCTGGCTCTTGGGCACCACCACCGTCTGGCCTGCGCCCAGCGGATTGGGCTGGGAGGCCTCGGGGTTCTCGCTGATGGTGACGGTCATGCTGCCGTGGGAGACCGCGGCCGGCGCCACCCGCACCGCCTGGTTGATCACCACGGTGCCGGTGCGCGAGTTGACGATCACCTTGGCCACCGCCTGCGCCGGCTGCACCTCGATGTTCTCGATCATGGACATGAAGGTGACCCGCTGCGCGACATCCGCGGGGGCGTTGACCTCGATCGAGGCCATGTCCACCGCACGCGCGGTGCCGGGCCCGATCACCTCGTTGATCGCCTTCACCATGCGCGCCACCGTGGTGAAGTCGCCCTGCTTGAGGCTGAGGGTGATCTTCGGGCTGGTGGCGAAGGCGGTGGGCACGGCACGTTCCACCGTGGCGCCGTCGGGAATGCGCCCGGAGCTGGGGATGTTGACCGTGATGCGCGAGCCGTCATTGCCCTCGGCCGACAGGCCGCCCACCACCAGGTTGCCCTGGGCGATGGCAAAGACCCGGCCGTCGATGCCCTTGAGCGGGGTCATCAGCAGACTGCCGCCGCGCAGGCTCTTGGAGTCGCCGATGGAGGAGACGGTGACGTCGATGCGCTGCCCCGGCTTGACGAAGGGGGGCAGCTCGGCGTGCACCGTCACCGCGGCGACGTTCTTGGGATTGATGGCGGTGCCCGGCGGCACCACGATGCCGAGCTGGGTGAGCATGCTGCGCAGGCTCTGCTCGGCGAAGGGCGAGGACCCCACTTTGTCGCCGGTGCCGTTGAGCCCCACCACCAGGCCGTAGCCGAGGAGCTGGTTGCTGCGCACCCCCTCGATGTTGGCCAGGTCCTTGATGCGCTCGGCGGACGCCGGAAGGGCCAGCGCCAACAGCAACAGCGGTATCAGACGAAGGAACATGGCGGCCTCCTAGAACGGCATGATGGCGGAGATGAAGAACTTCGCCAGCCAGCCCATGGTGCTGGCGGCGGCGGTCTGGCCGTCGCCCACATAGGTGAGGGTGGCGTCGGCGATGCGGGTGGAGGCGACGGTGTTGTCGGTATTGATGTCCTCGGGGCGCACGATGCCGGAGACCCGGATGTACTCGTTGCCGCCGGTCATACTGATACGTTTTTCGCCGCGCACCTTGAGGTAGCCGTTGGGCAGCACCTCGTACACCGTCACCGCGATGGAGCCGTTGAACTGGTTGTTCTGGGTGTTCTCGCCGCTGCCGGAGAAGTCGCTGCTCGAGTCCAGCTTCATGCCCAGATTCGAGCCCGCGCCGCCCTTCACCCCGGGCAGCACGAAGCTCAGCGACTTGCCGAACAGGGTGGGATTGGACAGGCTGCTGCTATTGCTCTTCTTCACCTTGCCGGCGTTGGTGTGCTTGGCCTGGGTGTTCTCCACCAGGGTCACCAGCAGCACGTCGCCGACACGGCGCGCGCGCACGTTCTCGAACCAGCTACGCTCGAAGCCGGCCTGGTAGATGGCGCCGTTGGTCTGAGCGGCGGGCCGGGGCACCACCGGCGGCACCGGCGCGAAGGCCGGGTCGCGCTTCGGCTGCGACTGGCAGCCGGCGAGCGCCACCAGCGCCAGCAGCAGCAACAGCTTCCGGAACGGCGAGAGGAGACGGCTCATGGCGAGGCTACCCCGTCAAAGCTGCTGGCTGACGTAGGCCAGCATGTCGTCGGTGGTGGAGATCGCCTTGGAGTTCATCTCGTAGGCGCGCTGGGTCTCGATCATATTGACCAGTTCCTCCACCACGTTGACGTTGGAACTCTCCAGCGAGCCCTGGATGAGGGTGCCGGCGCCGTTGGTTCCGGGCGTGTCCACCTGGGCCGGGCCGCTGGAGGCGGTCTCGCGGTACAGGTTGTCGCCGATCGCCTCCAGGCCGGTGGGATTGATGAAATGCGCCAGGGTGATGTTTCCGATGGCGGTGGGCGTGGTGTTGCCCGCCACCAGCGCGGAGACGGTGCCGTCCGAACCGATGGTGACGCTGAGGGTGTTCGCCGGTACCGTGATCGCCGGCTCGATGCGATAGCCATTCTGGGTCACCAACTGGCCGTTGGCGTCCATGCCGAAGGAGCCGTCGCGGGTATAGACGATGCTGCCGTCGGGATGGGTGATCTGAAAGAAGCCGTTGCCCTGGATCGCCACGTCGAAGCTGTTGTTGGTCTGCACGATGTTGCCCTGGGTGTGCAGCTTCTGGGTGGAGACGGTGCGCACCCCGGTGCCCAGGTAGAGCCCGGAGGGCAGGCTGGTGTCCTCGGTGCTGCTGGCGCCGGCCTGGCGGATGTTCTGGTACATCAGGTCCTCGAACACCGCGCGGTCGCGCTTGAAGCCGGTGGTGTTGACGTTCGCCAGGTTGTTGGCGATCACCGACATGCGGGTCTGTTCGGCGTCCAGCCCGGTCTTGGCGATCCAGAGTGCAGGGTACATGGCGGCTCCTCTTGGCT
>CAZVIG010000045.1:0-10925 GCA_964627395.1 uncultured Sedimenticola sp. | reverse complement strand
ATGCCATGCAGGATCATCAGCGCGCCTTCATCGACTTCGCCCTTCAGACCGGGGTGCTGCGCTTCGGCGAGTTCACCCTCAAGTCGGGCCGGGTGAGCCCCTATTTCTTCAACGCCGGGCTGTTCAATACCGGCGGCGCCCTGGCGCGGCTGGGCCGCTTCTACGCCCAGGCCATCGTGGATTCAGGGATCGAGTTCGACCTGCTGTTCGGCCCCGCCTACAAGGGCATCCCGCTGGCCGCGGTCACCGCCGCCGCCCTCTACGATCGACATGGGCGCGATGTCCCCTACGCCTTCAACCGCAAGGAGGCCAAGACCCACGGCGAGGGCGGCAGCATCGTGGGACATCCGCTGGAGGGACGGGTGCTGATCATCGACGACGTGATCACCGCCGGCACCGCGATCCGCGAGTCCATGGAGATCATCGCCGCGGAGGGCGCCCGGCCCGCCGGCGTGGTGATCGCCCTCGACCGCCAGGAGAAGGGCCAGGGCGAGCGCTCCGCCATCCAGGAGGTCGAAGCGGATTATGGCATCCCCGTGACCGCCATCGCCCGCCTCGAGGACCTGATCGACTATCTGGAACAGGCCGGCGACCCGCAGGATCTGGAGCGGGTGCGCGCCTATCGGGCGCAGTACGGCATCTAGTACCTACCCACCGGGATCCGCGGCCCGCTCATCCGCCGACTGCCAGCCCTCCGATGGGGCCGTCATGTCCGCAAGGAAAGCCCTATCCCTTGCGCCTGGCCACGCCGATCAGGCCGACGAGACCCGACCCCAGCAGCCAGAACGCCGCGGGGACCGGCACCGGGGTATATTCGTAGGTGAGCGTCACCGTTCCGGCGCTGATCAGCGTTTCGATGTCCCCCACGGTCTCCTCCGGCTCGACATTCTCCGTGAGGAAAACCGAACCGATCGGGTGAAAACTCTCCACCGACAAGCCGGGCACTGCCCCGGTACCCACCAGGTTGGCAAGGCCGATCTGGTTCAGAGTATCTCCTGTGATGGCCATCTCATCACCGAATGCAGAAGAAACGGCATCGTCTCCGCTACAAGGCACGCCATCATTGGATTCGTTACCCGTACATCCGGGTTGGACGTCGATCGAGACCTGCGCCAGCGGCGTCGTGGTGGCACCCTCGTTGTAGGCGATAAAGGTCAGGACCCCTGTCTCCGACCCATCGGTCGCATAGAAAGACACACTGTGATCGGCATTCGGGTCGATACTGGTGCCCGCCTCTATCGTGCCGGTCACTTGGACGTCGAAATTCGCTGTGAGCGTTACGCCTGTCAGGGTACCCAGGGCAGGATCGAATTGTTGCAGACCGACGATGCCAGATCCCTCGGAAAGGTAGTTCATGCTGGAGGAACCCGGGTCGATGTATTCGCTCAGGTGGTAGACTTCCGAAAAGCTTCCGGTGGTGGAAATGGTCGCCGCACCGGCCGGCAGGGTGAACACGACGGTACAGGCAAGCAGGGCGCCCAATGGCTGGAATCTGTTCATGGCTGAGGCTCCTGGTGGTCGAGACGTTGTGCGGCCGTCCCCAAAGGACCGCAGTTATCGAAGAGGCTCGAACCACACCCATGCGACTTCTGAGCGCCACGCTCGTATCCTTACCACCACCTGCCTGAAACGACACAAGGGACTCACGCAAGACCACGATCGGCCTCGTGCGACATCATGCAATAATGTCGCCAATCGAATAAATATCATCGATTACAATCGGATACCGCGCCCGACGGCCACCAGCCGCCGTCCACTGTAAAATAAATGGACATCTGTCGAACCCCGGAATTCAGGCGTCCATCGCACGGGGTCGATATCGTCGGACACCATGCGGCAAAGCAGAATGTAGCTACCGACCGGGAAACATCGAGGTTCGGTACGGCGCTCATGACCGGAATCCGTGCTCCATGGCAGATCGGTCAGGCCATGGACGTCAAACGCCGAAAATGGCGAAATCCACCGCGTTCACTATTTCTTCGCGCAGGTGGGCGAGGGAGCCAACGGCCTTCTTGAGCTGCTTCCTCGAAACGGATGAGAGTTGGGGCGTGAGTACCAGCAGTTCTTCCCCTGCGAAGGTCACCTCGGGCGTCAGCCCCTTCATGGCCGCATCTTTGAACATGGAACTGCGACCAAGCGGGATGACGATGCGGGTGGCCAGTTCTTCCAGATACCGGCTCTGGATATCGACCACGTAAGGGTAGTACCTGCGGGAGGTGGCGCTGGGGTTGTCGTAGACGTCGAACTGCGCCATCAGAATTCCCGGAATTCGTCACCGAAGCAGCCATGCTCGTCGACGAAATCGTTGTAGGCCCGGATGGCGGCCTTGTTCTCCTCGGCCCAGGCCTTTGCCTCCGCCTCTGCGAGCTTCTGCTCGAGCGCCTGCTCCAGCGTCGCCGAGAGGTTGAGCTTCATGGCCCGGCTTTTTTTCAGCAAGTCGCTGTTTATACTTAGATTGGTTGCTTTTTTCGGGGCATTTTCGTCGAACAGTCGACGCATCGGACTCATCCTCGTGAATACGCACTTCAATGCGCATCGTAGTCTGTCCGGCAAGGGCGTCAAGCCATCGATTCGCCTTCATGAAAACCCGCCCAAGAATCCAACTGGAAGAGATCCGCTCATGCCCGGCGGTACAGGCTCGCCCTTTTCATCCCAGTATCAGCTTGATCCCCACCAGCAGGGTCACCAGCTCGAACGCGCGCTTGATCCATCGGTTGCCCTGGCGGATCGCCAGGTGGGCGCCGAGATAGCCGCCGAGCAGGGAGCCGGCCAGCAGGGCCGGCAGCCAGCTCCAGCGGATCTCGCCCAGCAGGCCCAGCGTGAGGGCGCCGGTGCCGTTCCAGAACAGGCCGACCAGGATCAGCGTATAGGCCACGGCGCTCTTGTAGTCGGCGCCGAACCAGCGCACCAGCCAGAGGGTGACGAACAGGCCGGTGCCGGAGGTGAGCGAGCCGTTGAGGGCGCCGATCAGGAACAGCACCGCGCCGCCGACCCACAGTCCCGCGCCCTGCTGGTGGCGTAGGCGGGTGACCTGCCCCAGGTCGGCGCGGCGGAAGGAGTAGACCGCCAGCCCCAGGGTGAGCAGGCCCAGGGCGATCTCCGCGGCGCGCCCCGGCACCCGCAGGATGAGCGAGGCGCCGAGCACCACCCCAGGCAGGCCGCAGGCGAGAATGAAGACGACGAAACGCCGCTCCAGGGTGCCCTCGCGCAGATGGCGCAGGGTGGCGCCCACGCCCAGCGCCACCGAGGCCACCTTGTGGGTGGCCAGGGCCACCGCGAAGGGCAGGCCGAGGAAGATCAGGATAGGCAGTTGCAGCAGCCCGGCGCCGCCGCCAGCGAAGGCCGAGAAGGTGTTGGCGACCAGGGAGACCGCAAAGAGGATGAACTGGTCCACGCTGCCCGGTCGCCTCGCCGCTCAAGTACGGGATTTCCTGGACGATTATACTGTCAATCCCCCGGACATCCGTGTCATGGTTTCCCACAGGAGAACCCCCGGTCCATGCAGAATCCTTTTCCACGAGCGCTGATCGCCCTGCTGGCCCTGTCGCTGACCCCCGCCTTCGCCGCCACCATCAAGAAATGGGTGGACGAGAACGGGGTGACCCACTATGGCACCAGCATCCCGCCCGAGTACGCCCAGAAGGGGCACGTAGAGCTGAACGAGCGCGGCATTCCGGTGAAGAAGGTCGATCGCGCGCCCACCCCGGAGGAGATCGCCCGCCGGCGCGAGCTGGAGGAACTGCGCAAGGCGCAGGAGCGGATCGTGGAGGAGCAGCGCGCACGCGACCGGGTGCTGCTCAACATGTTCCGCAGCGAGGAAGACCTGATCATGGTGCGCGACGGCAAGCTGGCCCAGATCGACGCCCAGATCAAGGTCAAGAAGGCGCGCATTGAGGCGCTCAAGCGCAGCCTCAGCAAATGGCAGGCGAAGGCGGCGGCGCGCGAGCGCAAGGGCCGCAAGCCCACTCCCAAGCAGATCGAGAACCTGGAGAACATCCAGAAGCAGCTCGAGAACACCTATGCGGGCATCGTGGAGAAACAGGCGGACAAGAAGCGCATCGCGCAACGCTACGCCTACCAGCTCGAGCGCTTCCGCGAGCTGAAGCGCGGCTTCCGCGCCGAGAGCGCCAAGGATGTACGTCCGGCGCCCAAGGAGGCCCGGGTGATCCCGGTCGAGGGCGCCTTCATCTGCCGCGACGCAGCGCAATGCGACCGCCTCTGGCCGCTGGCCAAGACTTGGGCGCGCAGCCATGCCACCACCCCGGTGGAGGTGATCGGCGAGCGCATCCTGGTGACCCGTGCGCCGAAGAAACCGACCGACATCAGCCTGACCGTCTCGCGCCTGAAGAAGAACGGCGTGGAGCGCCTGTTCCTGGACGTGAGCTGTCTCAAGAGCGTGAGCGGGCGGCGCTTCTGCCAGACCGCGCCGGTGAAGGCACTGCGCGGCCGCTTCGTGGAGGCGATGCAGCAGGCCGCTGCGGCAGCGGACGCAACGCCGGCCTCAGTCGAGAAAAAGCCCCGCCCGTAGCGCCTGCCAGTCGTTCTCCCAGTCGCTCAGGGTGGGGCGGCCGAAGTCGCTGCGCTGGAACTGGTGCAGCCGCCCCTCCACGAAGGCGGTGAGCAGGCTGGCGGCCGCCTCCGGCGGCAGGCGCAGACGGGCGTCACCGCGCAGCCCCTGCTCGCGCAGCACCTGGCGCAACTGCAGCTCCACCCGGTCGAAGAACTGGCGCACCCGCTCGCGCAGGCGCTCACGTTCCCCCACCAGGGCATCGCCCAGCAGCAGCCGTGCGATGCCCGGGTTGCGGTCCGCGAAGCCCAGCAGCAGATACAGGAGCTGGGCGCAGCGCGCCTCGGTGTCCTTCTCGTTCTCCAGGATCTGGTTGATGCGGCTGAACACCGTCTCCTCGGCGAAGGCGATCAGTCCCTCAAACATCCGCGCCTTGCTCGCGAAGTGACGATACAGGGCGGCCTCCGAGACCCCCACCGCGCGCGCCAGGCCGGCGGTGGTGATGCGGTCGCCCGGCTTGCTCTCCAGCTCGCGCGCCAGGGTTTCGAGGATCAGTTGTTTGCGCGAGGGACGGGGCATGTCATTTGATGAGGGTGCCGACGCCCTCGTCCGTGAACAATTCCACCAGTACCGCATGCGGTACGCGCCCGTCGATGATGTGGGCGCTCTTGACCCCCGACTTGACCGCATCCAGGGCGCAGCGGATCTTGGGCAGCATGCCGCCGTGGATGGTGCCGTCGGCGATCAGTGCGTCCACGTCGGCAGTGCTCAGGCCGGTCAGCAGCCGCCCCTCGGCGTCCAGCAGGCCGCGGGTGTTGGTGAGCAGGATCAGCTTCTCGGCGCCCAGCACCTCGGCCACCTTGCCCGCCACCAGGTCGGCATTGATGTTGTAGGAGAAGCCGTCCTCCCCCACCCCGATAGGCGCCACCACCGGGATGAAGTCGCCCTGCACCAGCATGTCCACCACCGAGGGGTCGATGCTCTCCACCTCCCCCACATGGCCGATGTCCACGATCTCCGAGGGCCGGTCGTCGGTCTCCGGCAGGGTCATCTTCAGCTTGCGCGCGCGGATCAGGTCGCCGTCCTTGCCGGTCAGCCCCACCGCGTGTCCGCCGTGGCGGTTGATGAGATTGACGATCTCCTTGTTGACCAGGCCGCCGAGCACCATCTCCACCACGTCCATGGTCTCGGCATCGGTCACCCGCATGCCCTGCACGAACTCGCTCTCCTTGCCCAGGCGCCCCAGCAGGTGGCCGATCTGGGGCCCCCCGCCATGCACCACCACCGGGTTGATTCCCACCGTCTTCATCAGCACCACGTCGCGCGCGAAGCCGGCCTTCAGGCGCTCGTCGGTCATGGCGTTGCCGCCGTACTTGATCACCACGGTGCGTCCGGCGAAGCGCTGGATATAGGGCAGCGCCTCGGTGAGAACGTGTGCGACGTCGGCCGCCGCCTCGGCATTCAGACCCATGGCTGGACAATCTCCTCGTTCAGGCTGTGATCGCTAATAGTCAGAAAGGGGGCGCGTGGTCGGGCAGGGCCAGCCGCAGCAGTTCGCGGAAACGCTGCTTGACCTCCTCCAGGGCGATCTCGCTGTCCGCCTCGAAGCGGAAGGTGAGCGCCGGCAGGGTGTTGGAGGGCCGCACCAGCCCCCAGGAATCGCTGAATTCGATGCGCAGGCCGTCCAGGTCCACCACCCGCGCCTCGGGGAAGCTGGCCGCCGCCATGATCGCCTGCATCGCCAGCAGGGCCTCGCCCTCGTTCAGCGGGAGCTGATACTCGGGGGTGGCCGGACTGTGCGGCAGCTCTGCGATCTGCTCGTGCGCCGGGCGGGGGTCGTCCGCCAGCACCTCCAGCAGGCGCGCCGCCACATAGATGCCGTCGTCGCTGCCGAACCAGCGCTCCTTGATGTAGATGTGGCCGGAGAACTCGCCGCCGATCAGGGCCCCCGTCTCGCGCATCTTCTCCTTCATCCGGGTGTGGCCGGAGCGCCACATGATGGGGCGCCCGCCCTGCGACAGGATGAAGCCGGCCAGATGACGCGAGGACTTGACGTCGTAGATCACGTCGCTGCCCGGATGGCGGCGCAGGATGTCGGCGGCCAGCAGCATCAGCAGGTGCTCCGGCCACACCGCCTCGCCGCGGTCGTCCACCAGGGCCACCCGGTCGCCGTCGCCGTCGAAGGCCACCCCCACGTCGGCGTGACGCGCCAGCACCTCGGCCTTGAGCGCCTCCAGGTTCTCGGGGCGGCTGGGATCGGGGTGATGATTGGGGAAGTGGCCGTCCGGCTCGCAGAACAGCGGCACCACCTCGCAGCCCAGCAGCTCGAACAGGGCGCAGGCGGTCTCCCCCGCGGCGCCGTTGCCGCCGTCCACCACCACCGTCAGGGCGCGCCCCAGGGTCACCTCCTGGGCCACCGCATCCAGATAGTCGCGCCGCAGGTCGCGCGTCTCGCGGCTGCCGGGACGCGGCTGGAAGCCGCCCTTGAGCATCCGCGCCTGCAGCGCCTGGAGCTGCTCCCCCTGTACCGGCTCGGTGCGCAGATAGAGCTTGAAGCCGTTGTATTCCGGCGGATTGTGGCTGCCGGTCACCAGCACCGCAGCGGCATCCGGCGCCTTGTGCATGGCGTAGTAGAGCACCCCGGCGGGGGCCATGCCCAGCTCCACCACGCGCAATCCCATCTCCGCCAGGCCCTGGCACAGCGCCTCGTAGAGTTCCGGGCTGGAGAGGCGCGGGTCGTGGGCGACGAAGACCTCCTCCACGCCGTTGTCCCGCGCCAGCTCGCCGAAGGCCCAGCCCAGACCGGCGGCGACCTCGGCATCCAGCTCCTCCCCGGCCAGGCCGCGGATGTCGTAGGCGCGGAAGATCTCCGCCGGCGCCTTCACCGGGGGCCGCTGATCGCTCTCCTCCACCTGGATGCCGGGGGCGGCCGGGGGCGTTTCCTCGCCGGCCTCGGGCTGCTTCACCTCGAGCTTGGGCGCGCCCTTCTTACCGTTGCGGAAATGCTTGCGGGCAAGCTGGCACAGCAGCAGCATCGCCGGCCGCGCGGCGGCGGTGAGCGGGACGTGTTCGCCCGCGCCATGGCCCTCGGCGATCGCCTCGCCCAGCGCCGCCAGGCTGGCCATGTCGGCGCGCAGATCGGCGGCCAGGGTGCGCAGGCGCAGGAACAGCACGCCGGCGATCACCAGCAGCGCCGCACCCGCGATCGCCAGCAGGGTCATGGCGCCGGCGTCCAGCCCGGGAGAGCGCACCTGGTAATAGACGCTCCAGATGCTGCCCGGCACCGCCACCCCGGGGGTGCCGGCGGGCGGCCGCCCCTCCCCGCGCGCCGAGATCACATAACCGTCGGTACCACCCTGCATCAGCCACAGGCTGCCGGGAAACTCGGGCGCGGTGGCGGCGAGCGCGCGCAGGGGCTTCATCGGCCAGGCGGCGAAGGCGGCACCCAGCACCCGGTTGCCCTCCATCACCGGGCGCGCCAGCGCCAGATAGGGCCTGCCGGCGGTGATCTGGTGGATCTCCGCGCCGGTCCGCCGGCCCTGCAGGGCGCGGCGCACCATGTCCACCCCGGCGAAGCCCATCGGCGCCTCGCCCTCGGGATCGGGCCGCACCGGCCCCGGCGGCACCAGCCGCAGCCGGATCACCCCCGGCAGCAGCTTCGCCAGCGCCCCGGCGGTGGCCTCCAGGGTGGCATGGTCGCCCTGCTTCAGGGCCTTGCGCGCCGCCGCAGACCGTTCCACCACCTCCAGCAGGGCGCGCCGTCCGCGCAGATACTCGCCCACCCGGGTGGCCAGCGCCTCGGCCGCGACCCGGCCGGCGGCACGATCCGCCTCGCCGCGCGTGGACTGCATGTACTGGAGGGCGAAGAACACCAGCAGCGCCAGCCCGGCGAGCGCCGCCAGCAGCACCGGCAGCAGATAGGCCCAGAGGGGCCGGCCCGGCGGGCGGACCTTCTCCTTCGCCTCGCTGCCGGCATCGGAGGGGCGCCGCAGGCTGGGCAGTTCCATCAGTGGCGCCCCGAATGACCGAAGCCGCCGGCGCCGCGGTCGCTCTGGTCGAATTCCTGGACCTGCTCGAACACCGCGCGAACCACCGGCAGCAGCACCAGCTGGGCGATGCGCTCGCCCACCTCGATACGGAACGGCGCCTGGCCGCGGTTCCAGCAGGAGACGAACAACTGCCCCTGGTAGTCGGAATCGATCAGCCCCACCAGGTTGCCCAGCACGATGCCGTGCTTGTGGCCGAGGCCGGAGCGGGGCAGGATCACCGCCGCCAGCGAAGGGTCGCCGATGTGGATGGCGATCCCGGTGGGAATCAGCTCGGTCTCGCCCGGGGCCAGTTCCAGGGGGGCCTCCAGCATGGCGCGCAGATCCATGCCCGCAGAACCGCTGGTGGCATAGTCCGGCAGGGGAAACTCCCTGCCGAGACGTTCATCGAGTATCTTCAGTTGCAGCTTGTGCATCCATCCTTTCCGCTATCAGGGAGACGAGCTGTTCCGCCAGCCGCTGCTTGGACTGGCGCGGCAGCTCCAGGCTGCCGCCCGGCCACAGCACCAGCAGGGCGTTGTCTTCGGTGTCGAACCCCTGGCCTCCGCCCACCGGATTGGCGGCGATCATGTCCGCGCCCTTGTCGCGCAGCTTGTGCGCCGCGTGCTCGGCCAGCCGCTCGGTCTCGGCGGCGAAGCCCACGCAGAAGGGACGCCGCGGCAGTGCCGCCACATCGCGCAGGATGTCGGGGTTGCGCACCAGTTCCACTTGCAGGGTATCGGCATCCTTCTTGATCTTTTGAGACGCAGCGCGCACCGGTCGGTAGTCGGCCACCGCGGCGCAGGCCACGAACAGATCCGCGCCGGCCGCCGCCTCCAGGGTCCGGGCGTGCATCTCACGCGCCGTCTCCACCGGCACCAGCGCCGCACCGGGCGGCGGCGTCAGGCTCACCGGGCCGCTCACCAGGGTCACCTCGGCGCCCTCGCGCAACAACGCCTCGGCGATGGCATAACCCATACGACCGGAGCTGCGGTTGCCCAGAAAACGCACCGGGTCCAGCGGCTCGCGGGTGGGACCGGCGGTGACCACCGCGTGCCGCCCGGCGAAGGCGCCGGGACCGAACAGGGCCTGCACCCGCGCCAGCAGCTCGGCCGGCTCCAGCATGCGGCCCGGCCCGGTGTCGCCGCAGGCCTGCTCCCCCTCGGCCGGCCCCCAGAGCAATACGCCGCGGCCCTGCAGGGTGCGCGCATTGGCCCGGGTGGCGGGATGGCGCCACATCTTCTCGTTCATCGCCGGGGCCAGCGCCAGCGGCGCCTCGCTGGCCAGGCAGAGGGTGGCCAGCAGGTCGTCGGCCAGGCCCGCGGCGAGCCGGGCCATGAAATCGGCGCTGGCCGGCGCCACCAGCACCAGGTCGGCGCGGCGTGCCAGCTCGATATGACCCATCGCCGCCTCGTGCGCCGGATCGAACAGATCCTCGCGCACCGGCCGGCCGGTGATCGCCTGGAAGGTGTGCGGACCCACGAAGCGGCGCGCCGCGGCGGTCATCACCACCTGCACCCGGGCGCCGCCCTTGACCAGCAGGCGCGCCAGCTCGGCGGCCTTGTAGGCGGCGATGCCGCCGGTGACGCCCAGCAGCACCTCGCGGCCGCGCAGGCGATAGTGGTTACTCGCACCGGAATCCATGTCCCAAGTGTACTGGTTGCCCGCTGGCCGCGCTATCATTGGCAGCCTCTCAGGGCTTCAGGGACGAAACCATGAGCATCAAGGACTGGCCGGCGGACGACCGGCCGCGCGAAAAACTGCTGACCCGGGGCGCCCAGGCGCTGAGCGATGCGGAGCTGCTGGCGATCTTCCTGCGCACCGGCGTCAGGGGACGCAGCGCCGTGGACCTGGCGCGCGAGCTGCTGGAGCGCTTCGGCGGGCTCCGCCCCCTGCTGACCGCCTCGCGCGAGGCCTTCTGTGCCGCACCCGGCCTGGGCGACGCCAAGTTCGCACAGCTCCAGGCAGTGCTGGAGATGGGCCGCCGCCACGCCGGCGAACGCCTGCAGCGGGGCAGTGTGATCGACTCCCCCGACAAGGGCGCCGACTACCTGGCGGCGCGCCTGCGCGACTATCCCTACGAGGTGTTCGCGGTGCTGTTCCTGGACAACCGGCACCGCATGATCGCCTGCGAGGAGCTGTTCCGCGGCACCATCGACGGGGCCAGCGTGCATCCGCGCGAGGTGGTGCGACGCGCCCTGGCGCACAACGCCGCGGCGGTGATCCTGAGCCACAACCATCCCTCCGGAGTGGCCGAGCCCAGCCAGGCCGACCGGCAGATCACCGAGCGGCTGCGCCAGGCCCTGGAGCTGATCGACGTGCGGGTGCTGGATCACATCGTGATCGGCGACGGGGAGCACTGCTCGCTGGCGCAGCGGGGGTGGATCTGAACC